>CAYXUH010000010.1:0-27638 GCA_964468685.1 uncultured Syntrophaceae bacterium
TTTGACTCCGATCCGGAGCGGCGTTTTGCCGTGATCCTCGAGAACGACGAGGATGTGCTCAAGTGGTTCAAACCCGCCAAGGGCGATTTTCAGATTCATTACAGCCACGATGAATCATATGAACCGGATTTTGTCGTCGAGACTGCAACGGGGAAGTTTCTCTGCGAGCCCAAGCGCGCCTCCGAAATTTCAGATGACGTTGTCCAGTCAAAGGCGGATGCGGCATTGGTGTGGTGTGAACATGCAACCGTTCACGCGAAGGCTTATGGCGGCAAACCCTGGACCTATCTATTAATTCCTCATAATCAGGTATCCGAACAAATGAGTTTGGCCGGTCTGGCGGCCGGGTGCACCTACGTATCGCAGGCACCGGGACCCGGTGGGCATTGAAAGGTATGAACAGGAGAGACACTTTGCCCATACCGGACACCGGCGCTGGACGCCAAACACTTTACAAAAAAGGATTATTACATCAATGCCGAAAAAGAAGACACTCCTGGATCAATTTTGCGATCTGACCTGGGACGATATCGAGGAATGACCTGGACCAAAAACCAAGAGCGAAAGAGAGGCGCTGACAGAGATGCCTTCCGACACAAAACATATATGGACCTTTCGCGCCCGTTTCAGGCGGCATGCCTTTGGGTGGAGAAGCCAAACGGCGATCAAGCGTATCAAGGAGGCCGTTTCTGAAATCAAGAAAGTGGCCCGCAAGGATCCTGTTCTGGGTGGCGAAGGGGGGGTGTTGTTTTTCGAAAAGATCTCACCTGCCATTGAGCAGGTGGATAGTTCATCCGGCGCGATAGGCGCGGCGGTCAATGGCGCCATCAATAGACTGGTTCCGATTATCGCCAGGGCCCCGGCTGAGGACAACGTTCGTGATAAATGGCTGGAACGCCTCTGGGAGGCAGTGGAATCTGATGATATTCCTTACATTGAGATGCTCCCCGATTACTGGGGTGATCTGTGTGTCACTCCCGAACGCGCCTCATACTGGGCCGATGAGTTTGTTGATGCGGTGCGGATGACGTGGGGGGCAGGGCCCGGTATGGGAACCTATTTCAAGGGGACTTCGGCGTGTCTGAGTGCGCTGCTCAAAGCCGGACGAAATGCCGAAATCATGTCACTGCTCGAACTTACGTCCTATAAGTTTTGGCAAGACCGGGAATGGGGTGTGAAAGCCCTTCTGGCAATGGGCAAAAAGGCGGAAGCTCTCCGCTTTGCCGAGGATTCCCGCGGACTGAACGAACCGGATTTTATGATCAGCGAGGTCTGTGAAGAAATCTTGCTGACAAGTGGTATGGCCGAGGAGGCCTACAGGCGCTATGCGATTGAGTCTAATCAGAAAAACACCTATCTTGGGACCTTTCGCGCCATTATCAAGAAATATCCTGACAAGGGACCTGAGGATATCTTAGAAGATCTTGTCGCCGATACGCCGGGCCATGAAGGTAAATGGTTTGCTGCGGCCAAGTCGGCTGGTCTGTATGATGAGGCGATTGAACTGGCTAATCGCACCCCCTGCGAGCCCACGACTCTTACCCGGGCAGCCAGGGACATGGCTGAAACCAAACCACTATTTGCAGTCGAGGCGGGGGTAACCGCGTTGCGGTGGCTTGTGGAGGGCTACGGGTACGATATCACCGGCTTGGATGTCCTGGAGGCCTACGATTATACCATGAAAGCCGCCCAGAATGCGGGATGTGAATCTGAAACCCTGGGACGTATTCGCCAGTTGGTCGCGGGGGAGAACGATGAAGGAAGGTTTGTCGCTGGAATTTTGAGCGGCGAGCTTGGATTGAAATAGGAGCAAGTATTATTGCCGATGTTATTTGCCTTGGCGTAAGACGTAGCCTTAGAAAGCGGTTTGAAACCGCTACGCTGCTTGGCGCTTGACAAAACGGGAAAGGTGACTAAACTAACCGGCACACTCTAAAGGAAGGGGAACTTCGTGGCCGATATACAGATACCGAATGATACCTATGATATTATTATCGTGGGAGGTGGACCCGGAGGCCTGACCTCGGGCCTCTATGCGGCTCGGGCCGATATGAGAACGCTCCTTGTGGAGGGGAACGCCCAGGCCAGTCAGATCACCATGACGGATATGATAGAAAACTATCCCGGTGTTCCCGCGATCGGCGGGTTCGAACTGAATGACAGCTTCAAAAGGCAGGCGGTCTCGTTTGGCCTGGAGGTCAGACCGGAGCAGGTGAGCCGGATACACCGGGCGCAATCAGGAGATGTTGAAGGGTGGGAGGTCGTCACCGACAACGGTGCCTACCGGGCCCTTTCCGTCATTGTTTCCACGGGAGCCGCCTGGAGTCGCCTGGGAGTGCCGCGTGAGGAGGAGATGGTAGGCAGGGGCATATCGTACTGTGCCACCTGCGATGCTCCCTTTTACCGGAACAGAGAGGTCGTGGTGGTCGGAGGCGGAGATACCGCCATCCAGGAGGCCATCTACCTGACGAAATTCGCCTCGAAGGTTACCCTCATTCACCGGAGGGATCGCCTTCGCGCGACAGCCGTCCTGCAGCAGCGGGCTTTTGCCAACGAGAAGATCACCTTCGCCTGGGACTCCACTGTGGAAGAGATCCTGGGAGAGAATGGCGTAACCGGTGTCAGAATACGAAACGTCAAAGATCCCGGCCTGCAGAAAGAGATCCCTGCCGACGGGGTATTTATCTTTGTCGGTCTTGTGCCCAATACGGATTTTGTCGAAGGAATTGTCAATCTCGACACGGATGGCTATATTATAGTCGATTGTGATATGAAGACATCGACAGAAGGTGTCTTCGCCTGCGGGGATTGCATCAGCAAGTCTCTACGGCAGGTGGTAACCGCCTGCGGCGATGGGGCGACGGCCGCGCACAACGCCTCGCTGTATGTTGATGACGTCAAAGGCCAGGCATATTGATACATAGTTTCGATGGTTTCGTGAAGGAGCGGTTTTCTAAAGCAGCTGTTTGTGAAACCGTTATTCATAAGGAGAATACGTACATGCCAATATATGAATATCGATGTACCCTCTGCGGGGAGGAATTTGAAATGATCCGGTTTTCGCAGGATGATGATAAAGAGATAGCATGCCCTGTATGCGGGAAGAAAAAGGTTCAAAAAACAATATCTCTCCCCACCGGTTCGCATGGGTCCGGTCAGGCCTGTTCGGGAGGGGGGGCATCTCCTTTTACCTGAGGCTGATCTGTGCCCCGACGTGATCGGGGCTGACATATGGATGGGGGCTCCGGTTGGGATTTCGTGTCGGACCTTCAGAGATGAAAGGTGAATGCGATGTCCCGACTGGTTGATTTCTGGCAACATATTCCGGAGCACATCAACCCGGCGTTTCTGGAAATAGGTTCCTTTCAGCTTCGTTACTACGGGCTCATGTATCTCGTTGCCTTCTCTGTTGTCTATCTCCTCGTTGTCCACAGGATACGGAACGAACAGTTCGAGTACTCGGAGGAGACGATCCAGGACTATTTTGTATGGGCGATAGCGGCCCTTCTGATAGGGGCACGGCTCGGATATGTCCTCTTCTATAATCTTGAATACTACGCGGTGCACCCCCTTGCCATTGTGTTTCCCTTTGACATTTCAGACGGGTTCCGATTTGTCGGGATCAGCGGTCTGTCATACCATGGCGGGCTTGTCGGTATTATCCTTGTCTCTATTCCCTTTTTCCGCAGGCATGAGATCAATTTCTGGCGGTTTGCGGACCTTTTCTGCCCGGCGATTCCCCTGGGATATACCTTTGGAAGGATCGGGAATTTTCTGAATGGTGAACTGTACGGCCGCGTGACGGATGTGTGGTGGGGGATGTATTTTCCGCTAGACCCGCTCCATGCCCTCCGTCACCCGTCACAGTTGTATGAGGCCTTTTTTGAGGGGATCTTCCTGTTCGTGGTTCTGTGGATTATCAGAAAAAAAGAATATCTCAAGGGGATGTTGTTTCCCCTGTACTTTATTGGATATGGGATGGTACGGTTCTGTATTGAATTTTTCCGGCAACCCGACACACAAGTCGGGTTTGTCGCAGGGGTGCTCAGCATGGGGCAGGTGCTCTGCCTCGTCATGATTGTCGTTGGTATTGCTGTCATGGGTATTAAAAAAAGACAGGGAGGAACTGTATGAACAGGAGACTGGTAATCGTTGGAGGGGGCGCGGGAGGGCCATCCGCGGCTGCGGAAGCAAAGAGGCGAGACCCATCATTACAGGTAACGATGGTAGAGGGGGGGGGTTTTGTTTCGTATACCGCCTGACTCGTGCCCTATTACATCGGTGATGTAATCAAGGATTCAAAAAAGCTTATCGCGAGAACCCCTGAAAAATTCGAAGAAACAGGGATACAGGTACGGCTCAATACCCGGGTTGAAGAGATTGAGGCCGACAAAGGGGCTGTTCTCCTGGCGGGGGGCGAACGGATACCATACGATCTTCTCGTCGTGGCGACGGGAGCCGAGGCAACCCTCCCCGACATACCGGGTACGAGCCTGGACGGGGTCTTTGTCCTGAAAAACCTGCGGGATGGTTTGAACATCAAGGAATATATCACGCACAACCGATGCCGCACGGCAACAGTCGTCGGGGCCGGTTTTATCGCCATGGAGATGGGAGAGGCCCTGAAGACCCTCGGTCTGGAGACCCGTATCGTGTACCGGGGTGAGCTTCCGGTCAAGAAATGGGACCCGGCCTTCTCCGCGGTGGTGCTGGAAGAGCTGACGAACAACGGCGTAATCTTTATGGCTCACCAGTCTCCGGTTGCTGTTGAAAAAGGGTCAAAGGCACGACTGTCCCTGGTAACCGACAAAGAGAAGATAGAGACGGATATCGTCATCTTCGCCCTTGGTGTGAGAGCCGACACAGCCCTGGCGCGCGGGGCGGGTCTTGCCGTAGGGGAATCGGGCGCCATCAGTGTGGATTCCTCGCAGCACACCTCACGTGAGGAGATCTTTTCCGCTGGTGATTGCTGTGAATCATATAACCGGGTGAGCAAGAAATGGGAGTACATCCCGCTGGGAGATATCGCGAACAAACAGGGGAGGGTGGCAGGACGAAATATCGGTGGATATCCCATGACATTTCCTGGAGTTATAGGTGCTCAATCCTTTAAGGTGTTTGGCCTGGAGGTTGCCATGACCGGTCTTGATGAAAAGACGGCGGAGCGGAGTGGATACACCCCCGCGAGCGCCATAATCTGGGGAAGGTCCGTGGCGGCTTCTCTGGGAGGAGGACACCGATTAGGGGTCAAGCTGATTGCGGACAAGACATCGGGAAAACTGCTGGGCGCGCAAACAGTGGGACAAGATGGGGCGGTAGGCCGCATCAACACCCTGTCGGTATGTCTCTGGTCGGGTATGGGGCTTGACGAGATCGGCTATATGGACCTTGCCTACAGCCCACCCTTCGGCGGGGCCTGGGATGTGATTCATACGGCGGCCCAGGTATTGAAGAAACAGTTGTAACCTTTCCCTTCATGTCAAAACCGGTTTGCAGGGTGCAGCGGAAGGAACTTGAATTCATCGGCGGTCTGTCTTGCCTGATTTGGTATACCTGCCTTCTATTTCTTTCGATGTTCCATATGTTGTTTCTCGCTGTCCGAGGGGATGGCGATCTCTTTGCCAAGGCCACGGAAATGGATCCTCTATGATAGAGGCACTGTGCGACCGGTCGAAAAACATTGACAATATCCCGCAAATATTTTATTTTCTTTGTAGTTGTTTTTTTCAGAAACGGAGGTTTACCAATACACACCTTTAAAAGGAGGGTATTATGTTCAACAAAAAAAGGTTTTTACCGTTTGTTGTATTGATTATTGCCTTGTCGATGATCTTTGCTGGCCCGGTATGTGGGGCGCAGAAAAGTTTCTTCGCCATTGCAACGGGTGGTACGGGAGGTACGTACTATCCCCTGGGAGGCGTTCTGGCGCAGGCCCTGTCCAACAAAATCCCCAATCTTATTATCACCGCCCAGTCGGGTAACGCATCTGTCGCGAACTGCAATCTCATAAAAGGCCATCAGATCGAGTCGGGGTTCGTGCAGAACAATGTCGCCTATGCGGCATATAACGGAGTTGCGCAGTTTGAAGGAAAACCCGTTAAAAATCTGAGGGCGATTGCCTCTCTCTACCCCGAAACGATCCAGATTGTTGCCAGGGAGGGGGCCGGGATAAAGAGCGTGGTCGACCTGAAGGGGAAAAAACTGATTCCGGGTGACCGGGGAAGCGGGACCGAGGTGGATTGCAAGTCGGTCTTGTGGGGTGTCGGACTTACCTATGATGATTTTACCAGTGTCGATTGGCTCAGCTTTGCCGGTGCCGGACAAAGGTTGAAGGACAGGCAGGCCGATGTGGCGTTCATTACAGCAGGGTGGCCGACAGCGGCCATAACAGAGCTTGCCACGACATCGGATATTACCCTTGTTCCTCTGGATGACGAAACCATAGCGAAGATCATCAAAAAATATCCCTTCTATGCGAAGGTTGCTATCCCCGCGGGTACGTACAAGGGGGTGACTGTCGATACCCCGGCCATTACCACGATGGCTCAGTGGGTGGTTGATGCCGACGTTCCGGAGGAGATCGTGTACAAACTGACCAAGGCCCTGTGGGATAAGGGAACGTTTGTCCTGCGCAAAAAGGGTGACAAGGCTGCCGAGGCGCCGAGCGGAGCTGAGATTATGGCGAAGGCACATGCCAAGGGCAAAGATGTTACTCTCAAGACGGCACTCGACGGTGTGGCGATCCCCCTGCATCCGGGCGCGGCGAAGTTCTATAAGGAGAAGGGCATGATTCAGTAGGAGAAACCCGATAGTGCGAGGAGGTACCCGGGCACCGTTTTTGGTGCCCGGGTTTTATGAATAAGAAACGAACACTCATTTTTTCTTCTCTTGCCATCCTTTGTTTCCCCCTTTTCCTTCCCTTTCATGTGTTGCGGATAGAGGCAGTACGGGAAGGGCAGACGGTGTTCGTCCACAGGATCCGGCCGAATGACAGATTTTCGACCTCCTATATCCATTCGGTTGAGCTGTCACCGGTCCGGGAGTATTTCAGGATCGACAAGGATTTCAGGATCGTGCTATATGAAACGCAATTCTCTTCCTGTAATACCGGTCTTCCAACCACCCTCTCCGGAGATGAAAAACTCTACATCGATGGAGACCATCTGCGGATCTCCAATATGGACAGGGTCGTGCCGGGACTTGATCTCTGGGTCAATGAAAAATACGATAACACCCTGCAACTGGGAGATGGCGCGATTCTGAATCTCCCGTCTCTGGCCGGGGACACCCTCCTGAGGGTGACCATAGAGGAGCTGACCTTGTTCACGTTTTTATATCTGAAGGCAAACAGATCTCACTGAAGGAGTCGTCATGGAATTGCAGGAAACCGCAGCGACCTCCGGGCAGATGGAAGCGCTCGCAAAATACGATCCGGAGCTCCGATTCCGCCAACTTACCGGGATTACACTGAAGCTTGTCTTTTTTATGACGCTGGTCCTGTCGATATTCCATATCTATACGGCCGGGTTCGGGGTTTTTCAGGAATGGAGGCACCGGGCATTTCACCTGGCGTTTGTCCTGCCACTCGTCTATTTCCTGTATTCGATGCGCAAGGACAGAGAGCAAGACGTGAAACATCTTGTCTATGACGTCATATACGGGATTATAGGTGCTTCCATTGTGAGCGCCCTCTTTCGCGAGATTTCAGATCTCTCCGGATACGCCACCCTTGTCCTGTTCGTGGTCTCATGTATGTTTATTATCTACTTCAAGCGCAGAGCGTTTCTGTCGAGCCGAGTCTTTGTCTATGGAGACTTTGTGATATTCACGCTGATGATAGGGGTTCTGTCCTTCGGCGCCAGTTTCGTTCTGAGGAACATGCACCTGGGAGAGGCGTTCGAGAACTCCGGGACATCCCTCCTGTTCTGGAGCCTTTTCCTCTTCGGTGTCTTTTTCAGCATGATATTCCTCTTTGCCGTCCAGTGGATCCGGGCGGTTTTTGCCATGATACGAGGGGGGACATTCGGCTACACACAGGATCATATTCCCTATTTTGATGTATTCTTTGCAATCCTTTCGTCCTTTATTTCCGTTTACATATTTCTGGAATTCAACAGCCTGGTGCTACGTGCCGGCATCCCGTTGCAGATGGATGTTGTCGTAGGAGCCTTTGCCATCCTCTTGGTCCTTGAAGGGGCGCGGCGCAGCATCGGACCGCCCCTTCCCATTATCGCTTTCATCGTCCTGGTCAACTGCTATCTGGGGCCCTATTTCCTCGATATCCCGGGCCTCAGTTTCTTTGCGCACCGGGGGTACTCCATCGAGCGTATCATCGAGCACATGTATCTTGGCACGGAGGGCATATTTGGTATCCCGCTCGGGGTCGTTGCCACCTTTGTCTTTCATTTTGTGCTCTTCGGGATCTTTATTTCAAAGACAGGCCTGGGGCAGCTGTTTATCGATCTCGCCATGGCCCTTGCGGGGGGCACCGTCGGAGGGCCAGCCAAGGTATCTGTTATTTCAAGTGGTTTTCTCGGTTCGATCAACGGAAGCTCCATCGCCAATACGGTCACGACGGGGGCATTTACCATTCCGCTCATGAAAAAGGTGGGGTACTCCCCCCGATTTGCGGGGGCCGTCGAGGCGGCATCTTCAACGGGAGGACAACTGATGCCGCCGATCATGGGGGCTGCCGCCTTTATAATGGCCGAGTTTCTGGGGATCCCCTATATCAAGATCGCCGCCGCGGCCATTGTCCCGTCATTCCTGCACTTTTTTGCCGTGGGCACCATGGTTCACTTCGAGGCATTGAAACAAGGTCTCAAGGGATTGCCCCGCGAAGCCCTCCCGAGGGTCGGTGCCGTTCTCAAAGAGCGCGGTCTTCTCGTCGCCCCGCTCGTGGTCATTATTTATCTCCTCATCTCGGGGAGCAGCCCCTTCCTCGCTGCCTTCTGGGGAATTATATTCTCCGTCGCGATTGGTCAAATTCATCGGCGGACCATGCCGCTTCTGGTGACGATCCTCCTGTCGGCCCCCTGTGTTCTGCTGCGGCTTAATCCCCTTCACGATTCCGCGCTCTCCCTCATGCTCTGGGGAGGGATCGGTGCAGCAGGGCTTTTGTATATGTTCCGCAAAACCGATCTCATCTCCTGGCTGCTGGGTATAGGGACGACCGCGGTTCTGTCGGCCTTACTCTACTGGAGAATTGAACCGTCGCTGTGCGCATTCTGGGGACAGATGGCCGTGATCGGCGGCGGGGTTTTCTATAAGGAAAGCAAGATGAGGATACCCGATATTCTCCATACACTGGAAGCGGGGACCAAAAATGCGCTTGCCATTGGGGTTGCGTGTGCCTGCGTCGGTTTTATCGTCGGGGCCACAACGCTGACGGGCCTCGGGCTCAAGTTTGCCGCCGCCGTCATTCAGCTTGCCCACGGAGTGGCAGGCTTTGTCAGTGCCCTTGATGTGATGCATCTGATGACCCTTGACGGGATTACGCTCTTTTTCACGCTTATTTTCACCGCCATATCCTGCTTTATCCTCGGGATGGGAATACCGACAACGGCGCAGTATATTATCGCCTCCATGATTGCGGCCCCGGCGCTCATGCAGTGGGGAATCCATCCTTTGATATCACACATGTTTGTACTTTTTTATGCCGTGCTTGCCGATGTCACCCCCCCCGTGGCGCTTGCCGCATACGCGGCATCGGGCATTTCAGGGGGCGATCCCTTCAGAACGGGCTTTACCGCCTTCAGCCTTTCGATGGCAAAGGTCTACGTCCCCTTTGTCTTCGTGTATTCTCCCATTATCCTCTGGCTCCCGGCGCTTCTCGACCCCAGCGCTTCCTTCGACTATCTCAGGTTTGCACAGGTATTTATAACGCTGGTGGTGGGCGTTGTGGCCCTCGGGGCTACCGTGATCGGATACCTCAGAGTCAGATCCACGGGCCTGGAACGTCTCTTGACGGGGATCGCGGCCTTTTGCCTCTTTGCCTCGGAGGGGTACACCGATGTTGTCGGAATGGTTTTCCTGACATTCGTTTTTATCATGCAGGGGAGAAGACAGGACGCAACAAAAGAGAGTAAGGAGAATAACGATGTCTGATACGACAATACGGGTAGTACAATATGGACTGGGGCCGATCGGCAGCGCCATGGCGCGTCACGTTGTAGAACGCGACGGCATGGATCTGGTCGGAGGAGTGGATATTGACCCGACAAAGGCAGGGAGAGATATTGGTGATGTGATAAGCCTTGACACACCTATAGGAGTCACCGTGGGTCGGAATCTTTCCCAGGTCTTGGAACAAACGCAGGCCGATGTGGTACTGCATACGACCGCCTCCTTTTTTGACCTGTTTGAACCCCAGATCAGCGAGATACTGGAGGAGGGGCTGGATGTTGTGTCAACATCGGAGGAGCTTTCGTTCCCCTGGCTGGCCCACCCGGAGGCCGCCGCCAGAATAGACGCCGCTGCAAGACGGGCCGGGAAAACGGTGCTGGGCACCGGCGTCAATCCGGGGTTCCTGATGGATACACTCCCTCTTGCCCTCACCGCTCTCTGCCAGCGGGTGGATCGTATTGACGTGACGCGTCGTATGAATGCCTCTCTGAGACGCGGTCCTTTCCAGACAAAGATCGGTGCCGGGATGACGGTGGAAGACTTTACAACGCAGATGGAAAAGGGTCGTATGGGACATGTCGGGCTGCTGGAATCGATGGGAATGGTTTTTCACACTCTGGGGAACACCCTGGCACGGTATGAGACCGATGTCGAGCCGGTAGTGGCAGAGTCTCTGGTCAAGACCGAGCATTGTGAGGTACAACCCGGCCAGGTGAGGGGCCTCAAACAGGTGGCCCGTGGCTATACGGATCAGGGCGAGTTTATGACCCTTACCTTCATAGCCGCCCTGGACGAGGTGGAAGACGGAGATACCATCCTGATTACCGGGAATCCAGATCTGCAGATCAGACTGAAGGGGACCAATGGTGATATTGCAACGGTCGCCATTGCGGTTAATGCCGTGCGCAGTGTGTGTGAAGCGCCACCCGGCCTGGTGACCATGCGTGATCTGCCGATCGTAACAATCCGGTAGAGACGTGTGAATAAGAAAGGCTATACATGAAAAGATTGGTAGATTTGTCAAAACCAGAACTGCTCGAACGGATATGGAAGGCGGAACCCAGACTTAAAATGATTCTGTGTGATGCAAAGCACGTGGAAGAGGCGCGCTATGTGTTGTTTGATTACCTGGATCGTTTCAGAAGAGATCTGTACAACATGAAATCCCACACACCCTTTGCAAAGCTGAACCCCGTGGAGAAGAGAACGGCCCGGGAGTGTATCCGGGTGCTTTCCAATACGATTAGGACCGAAAGCGAGTCTCTGACCCGGACCTCCCCCCTCCAGATTTTCTATGATCTGGCACGGGGTGAAGAGGGGGCCCTTGACAGGGTGAGCGAGGGGTTTTTGATGGAATACCTCGCTCTGCTCAGGGGGATCAGGGGGCAATACGGCAAACATTCACACTATCATGAACTCCCGGAACCGCAGGAGGAGCGGCCCGCTGCCATCGAACGCTCCGCTCAACTGGATGACTACGCAGAGACGATGAGAAGATCTCTCAAACGGTATAAAACGGGCCTGGACCCGAAACTGGTCAACAGAAGCAGGAGGCTGAAAAGGAAGATCCTCCGTTATTTCGGGGCAACGAAAGAAGACTGGCACAATTACCTGTGGCATATGAAGCATATCATCAGAGACGTTGAGACCCTCTCCTCCCTCGTTACACTGAATGATGATGAACGGGAGGGGTTGAGGATGGTGAAGGAACATCATATCCCCTTTGGAATAACGCCTCATTACCTGTCCCTTTTTAATGAAGAGGGGCTCTCGTTTCACGATCGGGCCATCCGCGCGCAGGTTATTCAGAGCCCCCGGTATTGCGCCAATGTCCTTGCCAACCAGCGGGCTGGGGGGGAGGATTTCATGGGCGAGCGGTGGACGAGCCCGATGGACGGGGTAACGCGCCGGTATCCCCAGATTATTATTATGAAACCTTTTAATTCATGTCCCCAGATATGTGTGTACTGCCAGAGAAACTGGGAGATAAAGGATATGGAAGACAACCCTCTGATGCCCAGGGACAAGGTAATTGAAATGATACGATGGGCCAGAGAGGACAAGAATCTCACGGAGGTCCTGATAACCGGCGGCGACCCCCTTACGCTCAGCAACACATACCTTGACTGGCTCATTGGAGAGATAGCGGCGATAGATCACGTGGATCGGATACGAATCGGAACCAGAATGCTGGTAACCCTCCCCCAGAGGATCGACGACGGTCTGCTTGCTATCCTTGAGAAATACCACGAGTGGGGGAAACGGGAGATCGCCCTTGTGACCCATTTCGAACATCCGACCGAACTGTGCCCGGATGTCCTGGATGCCGTGAAAAAGATTAAAAAACTGGGGATCAATATATACAACCAGCAGGTATTTACCTATTACAACAGCAGAAAATTCGAGACGGCCTTTCTACGCAAGGCGCTCAAGATCTCCGGCATCGATCCCTACTACACCTTTAACTGCCAGGGGAAGGATGAAACCGTCGATTTCAGGGTTCCCATAGCGAGGATATTACAGGAGAGAAAAGAGGAGGCACGGCTCCTCCCCGGCCTTGTCAGGACGGACGAGCCGGTCTTCAATGTCCCGAGGCTGGGAAAATCGCACCTGAGGGCGGAGCAGGACCACGAGGTCATCATGATCCTGCCTGACGGGCGCAGGGTATACGAATTTTATTCATGGGACACAAAGCATGCGACGGCCAAGGACTACCTCCATACGGACGTATCCCTGTACGATTATTTTAAGAGGCTGCAGAAGGATGGTGAGAACGTGAGTGATTACCTTGCCATGCTCTATTATTTTTAGGAGCGCTGTCTGATCGCCTCATTCAACCACCGTGGGGCGTGGGATTGCGGCGATATTCCTTCCCCAGTTCCGCGTATAAGGTGTCCCCAATCTTCAGGCCGAGGTCGATGAAGCCGGGACCATACTTCTGACCAGTCGCTGTGCGGAAGGTGTCCCTGATCTTTTCCAGGGATTGCAATCCTGAGGGGAAATAGGACAGCAGTGTGTGCATAGAGACGTTCCGGGTGTTCACTATATCCCAGAGCATCTCCGTAAAATTGTCGGGTCCCCAGCGGAACTTGTCGGCATCATACAGGGCGTCGGACAGTAGCTGCGCATCCGGATCGGCAAGGGACGTAGAGGGCTGAAATGCCTCGTGGTTTCGTATCGAACCGACCACAGCCGCCCGTTCCGGATCCGTAAGATCAAACCGTGTGAGGATATTCCCCGCTGCTTCGGCTCCCAGCCGTGCGTGATCTTTGCTTGATCGCTTTATATCATGGAGGATTCCGGCTATATGAGCCAGCGAAACCAGGCGTGTGAGGTCCTCCCCTTCCCCGGAAGATCGATCTTCGATCAGGATGATGGCTCCTGTGTCTACGGCAACCTTTCGTGCGTGGGAGAGACCATGACCGGAAATATTCGCTGTCGCTGCCAGTATCTCAATACAGGTTGCGACCATCGAATTGCTTTCGAACAGACGGGAAGATTCGTTGATGGGAACCTTCTGTTCCCGGTAAAAGGGGGGGGTGCCGCAGGCAGCGGCGATCTTTTCAGCCAGGGCTTTTGCCTTGGAGAGGGTTTCGGTGTCCATAGGGTGTGTTTTCTCCATGGGAGACGGTTATGTGTTGGTTGCGTCTTTTACCTTTCCTACGAACAACAGTGGAAAGACGATGTCGCTGACGCAGCAGGGGAGCACGACGGCAATGAACAGAAATATGAAGACGACAAGGTAAGACAACCAGTTCACGGGACCCCCCATGGCCATGAGGACATGAAAGAGTGAGGCCCATGTGCTCAGGAGGACATGACCCGCGTGGGGAAACTGTGTTGATGGTCGAAAATAGGCGATGGCTATTCCCAGCAGTGCCAGGGGATTAATGAGCCACCATTTTTCGATGAAGCCAATATGAAGCCCCCTGTTTGGCATACTGAGCATCACTTCTCCGAGATAGGGGATCAGGGAATCGCTTATCGTGGCAATGCCGACAGAGCCGACAAATCCGATGACCAGGAGCGTTATAAGATTATACCTGCCTTGTCCGGATTTATGCAGCTGGTACATGGACGTTGTGACGAGGGCGCTGAGAACGACGTGTACCGGATGGAGAATGTAGAAGGTGTTCAAGGCTATGCCCTGGGGGATATTTCGGAAAAGAACCATCATCACCACACCGGTCAGAGCACCGAGCAAGGTAAAGGGGGCATGATTTTTCAGTTCTTTTGCTATTTGGCCGATCATCGTTTCTCTCATCAACAGGTTTTTCTGGCACAGAAATCTCTGGTTAACTATCGCAAATACAGCGTTATATGCAAGGCCTTTGTACGAAAAGGGCGCTGGGGGGAGTCCTGTGCTCTGCCGAATCGGCAGAGCACTTCTTTTTTGTTTTGTATCCGTATAGATAGAAACTTCATATGTTCGATCTGTTGTCTGGGAAAAAGGGGTTGATCTGTTGCGCTTGGGTGAGGTATGAGATTACAATTAACACTTTACGCTGGAACACAATACAAAATGGGGGCACTACATGACAGAACAATTATATGGGTTCGAGCTCTTGCGGGAGCGATACATCGACGAGTTGAAAACACAGGCGAGGCTGTACCGGCATATCCAGACGGGCGCCGAACTGTTATCCATGATCAATGGTGACGAAAACAAGGTGTTCGGCATTACCTTTCGTACGCCGCCACGCGATTCCACCGGCGTGCCCCACATCCTGGAGCATTCCGTCCTCTGCGGTTCCCGCAAGTATCCGGTGAAGGAACCCTTTGTGGAAATATTGAAGGGTTCTCTGCAGACCTTTCTGAACGCTTTCACCTATCCCGACAAGACCTGCTACCCGGTTGCAAGTCAGAATCTCAAGGATTTCTATAATCTTATAGACGTCTATCTGGACGCTGTCTTCTATCCGCGCATTACGCCTGAGATCTTTCAACAGGAAGGATGGCACCACGAGATGGAAAAACCGGATGGACCCCTTGTGTATAAGGGAGTGGTATTCAACGAGATGAAGGGGGCGAACTCATCCCCGGACAGGCTTCTGGCAGAGTATTCCCAACAGGCACTGTTTCCGGATACGACCTACGGACTGGATTCCGGAGGAGATCCCACGGTGATCCCCGAATTGACCTACGAACAATTCAGGGAATTTCACCGTACCTACTACCACCCTTCCAATGCGCGTATCTTCTTTGCCGGCGATGATGATCCCGACGAGAGGCTGCGACGCACCGACGAGTATCTGAGAGAGTTCGAAAAGACGGACGTTACGTCGACGGTATCACTCCAGCCATGCTTTGATCGTCCCCGGCGTGTTGCGCACTCCTTTGCGGCAGGTGATGATGTATCCGGAAGCATGATGACCGTGAACTGGGTATTGGGTGAAACAATAGATGCCGTCACCAATATGGCGCTCAACATCCTGGGATACATCCTCCTCGGCACTCCCGGTTCGCCCCTGCGCAAGGCGCTGATTGAGTCCGGTCTGGGAGAGGATGTTACCGGAGGAGGGCTGGAAGGAGAGCTGAGGCAGATGTTCTTCTCTGTGGGTCTGAAAGGGATCACCATGGGGCAGGAGGATGCTGTTGAGGCTCTGATACTCGAGACCCTGGAAGGATTAGCGACCGACGGTATCGGCCCGGAGGCGGTGGAGGCGGCCCTCAATACGATAGAATTCAGCCTGCGTGAAAACAACACGGGCAGCTACCCCCGCGGGCTGGTTCTGATGCTCAGGGCAATGACCACCTGGCTGTATGATGCCGATCCTCTCGCGCTGCTCTCCTTTGAATCGCTCCTATCGGAGATCAAGGCCCGCATCGGTTCGGAAAAGACGTTCTTTGAGACGCTGATACGGGAACAGTTCCTTGATAATCCGCACCGTACCACCGTTGTCATGACACCGAACCCGGAGTTGGAAAGCAGGGTGGAGGCGGTGGAAAAGGAGCGGCTCAGTGCCGTCCGAGATGCAGCGAGTCCCGAGGAATTGAGAGGTATCTTTGAAAATACCGAGCACCTCAAAAAAATTCAGGAAACGCCGGATTCTCCAGAGGCCTTGGCAACCATACCGACCCTGAAGATTGCGGATCTGGAGAAGAGAAACAGGACCATACCTATCGCTGTTCTGGATGAAGGGGATGCCACGGTATTGTATCATGATATATCGACGAGCGGGATCGCGTACATCGATATCGGCCTGAATCTGCGATCCCTTCCCAGTAGATGTGTTCAGTATATTCCCCTCTTCAGCCGGGCTCTTTTTGAGATGGGTACCCGCAAGGAAGATTATGTCGCACTTTCCCAGAGAATTGACCGGAAGACGGGAGGGATTCATCCGTCACTGTTTGTGTCGGCGGTCAAGGATGCGAAGCGAGGGGCCGAGGCACGGTTGTTCCTCTGCGGGAAGGCGATGTTGCCGCAGACGGGGGCTCTCTTTGCGATTGTCAGGGACATCCTGATGGATGTCAAGCTGGATAACCGGGAGCGGTTCAGGCAGATGGTCATGGAAGAGAAAGCCCGGCAGGAAGAACACATCGTCTCCGGTGGGCATCAGATCGTCAATCTCCGACTGGGAGCCCATTTCGGCGAGGCCGGCCGATTGTCTGAACAGTTGAGCGGGGTGAGTTATTTGTTCTTTCTGCGCGAGCTTGCCGACAGGCTCGAGAAGGACTGGCCTTCCGTTCATGCCACCCTTGAGGAGATGCGGAGCGCCCTGGTCAACCGTGAGACCATGCTCTTTAATGTGACCGTTGACGAGGAAGGATGGAAACAGGTGCACCCCCATCTTGCCGGCTTTGTCGATGGGCTGCCGAGCGTCCCGTCCGGGGCGAAGGCGGGTCTTTCCGGAGATCTTACGGTTGTTGTGGAGATCCCCGAACATGAGGGGCTGATCGTTCCCTCCCAGATCAACTACGTGGGGAAAGGGGCGGATCTGTACCGGTTAGGATACACCTATCACGGCTCCGTCAGGGTCATAACCCGGTATCTCAGGACGTCCTGGCTGTGGGACCGGGTGCGGGTGCGGGGAGGTGCATACGGCGCCTTCTGTAATTTTGATAAATTTTCCGGCGTGCTGACCTTTCTGTCGTACCGTGATCCGAATCTTCTGAAAACCATAGAAGTATTTGATGAAACGTCGACATTCCTGCGGAATGATGCATTGAGCGGTGACGAACTGACGAAGGGGATTATCGGCGCCATCGGGGATATGGACGCGTATATGTTCCCCGATGCCAAAGGGTATGCCTCAATGCTCCGCTATCTGACCGGTAACACCGAAGAGGATATGCAACAGGTTCGGGATGAAATTTTTTCCACGACGGCAGCTGATTTCAAACGGTTTGCTGATGTCCTGGATGAAGTGGCGCACCACGGATTGGTAAAGGTCCTGGGTTCCGGTAGCGCCATCGAGGCAGCCGCCGGCAGTGCCGTGCCGCTGAAGGTGATAAAGGTACTGTAACCCGCGAGTGGTCCCCCTGACGGGGCTACGTACGCAACAGGTCCCAATGCGGCCGCAAGAGAGTTAAGGGGGGGCATTCTTGTTACACATTACAGGTCACAGCCGGAAGTGTGTGAAAAATTCACCCCTGCGCCATGAGCGAACCATGGAAACCAGATGTTACATCTAATACGCTGATGAACAGGAAATCGTGTATGGCCTACCACACAAAAAGAGCGGACGCTGTGAATGAAAAGATCGGGAGACCGGCATGGTGGGTCCAGGTAATCATTGTGAGTATCACCGTAATCGCAGTCGGCATAATAACCTTTCTTGGCATTAAGACGTACGACGCAACCCGGCGCACAGCCCTTGAACAGTTCAATCAGCACCAGCTTATCCTCGCGCATTCCGCCGCAGCCGGGATTGAAACCTATTTCAGCGAGGTCAAGGCCTCCCTGCCATTTACTGTTTAAATTTTAGCAGTCACCACTATGGCACGAATAATGAAATAGGAATACTACAACGTTGACATTGGAAGGCCTAAGATAATGCTGTCAACGTTATTATTAACTACATGTCAGCAGTCAACGGTAGCAAAGGAGGTCTTAGATTGTCGGTATTTACTCAGGGGGATTGGGAAGGGATACAACCTCAAGGAAGTGACGGCGGGTTTCGCATGGTAGGTCTTGTTTCCTAATCCCCCACACTATTAGTACACAGGCGCGGTACCGGCGAGCATCTATACAATGCGGAAAAAGAAGGAGAACAAATCGTCGAAAGCTGAGGATACAACAACAGAACAGCAACTTGAAAAAGATGCGCTGCATATAATCAAAACGAGACACAATAGAGACTATAGCTCATTAAAAGAAATAAATTTGGTAGAAATTCTGAAGGATTTTCCTACGGACACATGACGATTCCAACTCAGATTTTCCCGGCGGTGGATGATCTTTATCCCCTCCTACTCGTCCCCCGCCCCCCCCTTTTTTGCAATCTGAGAGGGACACAAGCTCATCTCCGTACCTTTCAGTGTATATAAAGTCGGTGGCGGGATATATATCCCGCCACCTTTCTTTATTGTCCCGTGACCATCCAGAACCCGTGATAGCGGCTGGTGGTGAGGTGGAGCTAACAAGCATGGTTGAACTATTGGGGGATGTGACCTCGAGGGCATGCTCCCTGTCAGTTCACGGTTCGTAATAAATGGGGGTGCCCATTTCAGTGAAGGAAAAGTTGCGCAGGATATTGTGCCCATTGTAGTCGAGAATCCTCAGGTCGTCTTCCTGGTGCAAGTCGCCCATGACGATATCGAAATGCTCACCGTACTGCTTTTTTACTTTTTCTACGGGCAGCTCAGAGGCAATGAACTTTTTTATCCCCTTTGCCGCCAGCTTTTCTACAAAAGCCGGATGGGTCAAGGACTCATACGAGGTCAGAATAAGAATGGGCCCTGTTCCCGTGAATATGATGCTGGTTTTCATACCCCAAACCTCCTTCTCTGTCTGACGACAGGAGTGTGACATTACAAGATGCCTCATCAATAACCGGTGTAAGTGTACCTGAAATTGTATATGCGCGCAATTTCCAAAATGCACCCCGTATGTGGGGCCGCTATTTTTTGTCTTGAAAAAGGAAGTGCTTTGGGATATTACCGAGGCACATCTTGGGCGGTTAACTCAGCGGGAGAGTGCTACCTTCACACGGTAGAAGTCACTGGTTCAAATCCAGTACCGCCTACCATGAAAACCAAGGGGTTGCGGATATTGCCGTGACCCTTTTTGGCTGGTTGAAGCCAATCGTGGTCTGTCGGAGGAACCCCCTCAGGGAACGGGGGCAACCAGCGATATGCTTCCGCGCCGCGATATACATTTTGAGAACACACGGGGCGGGACCCAGGACCCAAAGGAGCCTGTAATGGAGACTTTTTTTGATACGGGAACCCTTTCGTGGGAGGATCACCCCACAGTACGGAACGTTTCTATAAAAAAAATAATAACGATGGAAGGATTTGGGGAGGATAGTCCATCCATACTCATGGTGAAAATCCCCGTCGGTGTTGAAGTGCCTGAACATGTTCACGAAAAAAGCGAAGACATGCTTTTTATACTATCCGGGGAGGCAACGATGTGGGTAGACGGCGCCGGGGATGTACCCCTGTGCAAAGGAAAGGTTGTCCGTGTTCCGCGTAATACGAAGCACCGTATATTCAATGTGACCGATGAGATTATTATATATGACGTTTTCTCTCCTGGGATCCTGTAATTTCAAACGGCTTCTTTCCTTTTTCCCTCTAGTATGGCCCTGTGCGTTTTCATATTGCCATTAAACAGCTTTGAGGTATAAGAACGGTCACTACGCAAAAATATACATTTTGGGGTGGGGTTTAGGAGAAACAGTAGGATGAGCATCTATCAGAAGTGGTTTCTGGCCACTAGGCCTTGGTCCTTCACTATGACGGCCGTTTCCGTCAGCGTGGGGAGTGTTATGGGGGCCATGGAAGGAGGTTTTTCATGGGGGTTTTACCTGATTACCCTGGCTGGTGTGATTGCCATGCACGGTGCGGCCAATCTTCTCAATGATTATTACGATGTTCGAAGCGGAGTAGATACCCTGGAGGTATCAACCGCGCAATACCGCCCTCACCCACTGGTAGAGGGTGAACTCTCCCTCAACGAAGTGCTGACCGAGGCAGCATGTTTCTTTGTCCTTGCGGCTGGTATTGGCATTTTCCTTGCCGCGACGAAGGGATGGATGATCCTGACTCTAGCCCTGATAGGGGCCTTTGCCGGGGTGTTCTATACGGCGCCCCCCTTCAAGTATAAGTATAAGGCATTGGGAGAATTCTCCGTCTTCATGATGTGGGGGCCTCTGATGGTAGAGGGGGCATACTTCGTTCAGCGGCAGACCCTGAGCCTGGATGCCCTGTGGGTTTCCCTTCCCTTCGGCGTCCTGGTGGCATTGGTACTGTTTGCCAACAACCTCCGGGACACAGCGAATGATGAGGAAAAAGGTATCCGAACCCTGTCGATCATCACAGGACCCCGGAAGGGCATATGGGTGTATATTGCCTTGGTCGTATGTGCCTACGTGTCGGTCGTAGTGATGGCATTTACTGGTCCCCTGAACCTCTGGTCCCTGATAGTGCTCCTTTCTCTCCCGTTGTTTTTCAGTCTGCTCCGACAAATGATAAGCAACCCTCCCCTGGACGCCGACGCGCAGACGGCAAAACTAAACACGGCCTTCGGCATCCTGCTCCTTATCTCTCTTCTTGTCGGGAGACTGATGTGACGTGGCCCTGGACCTCGGGGAAGTCGTTACTGGTAACAACTTCCCCGCGCATGCGGGTTGATTTTCAGCTTTTTCCTAACTCTGGGAGGCTGATATGAAACAGCCGGCACCGTCATGGATATTGTTACTGGTAACGATTGTCCTTGCCAACATACTCTGGTTTGCCACCTTTTACCTCACCTTTAGCACCTTCTGGATCAAGATCTCTGTCTCGGCATCGTCGCTTGCTGCCCTTTCCTGGTGGATATGTCCGATAGAAAGAGCTCGGCTCCATATTGACGTAAAGGCGCTGTTTGTCGGACTCGTTTCCGCTGTGATACTGTATCTGATCTTTTGGGCCGGCAAGGAAATCTCCTCGGCCCTCCTCCCCTTCGCGGAGCGTCAGATAGGGGGTGTCTACGGCAAGGGAGCGGGGACTCCCCAATGGATTATCTTACTCCTGCTCTTGTTCGTAACCGGCCCTTGTGAGGAACTATACTGGCGAGGGTTTCTACAGGATCGACTCATGGAGCGGTTTGGGGGCCGCGGGGGCTGGCTTTTGACCACCGCGATCTATGCCGGCGTTCACCTGTGGTCATTCAACTTCATGCTTATCGGGGCTGCCGCCGTCGCCGGCGCCTTCTGGGGGGCCATGTACTGGCGCATCGGCAATCTGCTCCCCGTTATTATTTCCCATTCCCTGTGGAGTGCCGTTATCTTTGCCGTCATGCCGCTGTCCTGATAACGGCCTGGCACATACGTGGTTCTGGATCGAAATCACCGGAGGTACAATACGATGCAATGCTGGATCGCCGCACAGATGACGGTAATCCTCCATCTCGGGTTTGTCTGCTTCGTGGTGCTCGGTGGATTTATGGCGTGGCGATGGCGGTGGACTGTATTCCTACATATCCCCGCCGCACTGTGGGGGGCGATCATTGAGTTCCAGGGGTGGATCTGTCCGCTGACGCCGCTGGAGCAGCGCCTAAGGCAGGCGGCCGGACAGGCGGGATATTCGGGGGGTTTTATCGAACACTACCTCCTTCCGTTACTGTATCCCTCATCTCTGAGCCGGGAAGCGCAGATCTTCCTTGGGACGTGTGTTTTCGTGATAAACATCGCGGTGTATGGGTGGCTGATAGTCCAACGTCACAGGCGGTAGAGATCTTTTTCGCCGAGCCGTTCGATAAAAAGGTGTGGCATCCCTTTCGTGAAAAACCATTACGTCTCCGGTTGAAGTATGGTAAAGTTCCCCCCCCGGTGTGTGTCCCGAGCGTAATCCAGATAAGGAGATTCATGATGAAAAGGTATATCGCAGGTATATTCTGTTTTTTGCTGTTGCTCTTCAGTGTCCAAGCACCGGCACAAAACACCATCATGCAGGTATCGACAATAGACGCATTGGTGGCGGGGCTGTATGATGGCACGATGTCCTGCGGCCGGTTGCTACAGTACGGGGATTTTGGGATCGGCACCTTTGACCGTCTGGAGGGAGAAATGCTGGTTTTAGACGGCACGGTGTACCAGATTAAGGCAGACGGCAGGGTGTACACTCCGGATGGAAGCATGACGACTCCTTGGGCCGCCGTATGCCGGTTCGGAGCGGATGACACCATTGTCTTAAAAAAGAGGATGAATTTCAAAGAATTAGAGGAGGCACTCGATACGTCTATCTCCAATAAAAATCTTTTTTACGCGATAAAAATTACAGGAACATTCTCATATATGAAAACGCGAAGCGTTCCCGCCCAGAACAAACCCTATCCACCCCTGGCGGAGGTAATCAAAGGGCAAAGTGTCTTTGAAATGAAAAATATTTCAGGTACGATTGTCGGGTTAAGGTGTCCAGCGTATGTAAAGGGGATCAATGTTCCGGGGTATCATCTGCATTTTATCAGTGAAGATCACGCGCGGGGCGGCCATATCCTCGAGCTTGAAACCGATACGGCCACCTGTGCCATTGACCGCTGCAACCAGTTTTTCCTGGTCCTTCCAAAGGAGGGGGAGGCCTTCAAGAAGGTTGACCTCTCGAAGGATAGAACCAAGGATCTGTATCAAATCGAAAAATGAGATGAGAATCGCCTGAGCGACGACAGTCCCGGTGGGTTGGGGGCTCTGCCACAAAGAAAGTTTGTAATGCGAGCAGCAATATTTGACATGGATGGTGTGTTGATAGACTCGGAGCCGCTCTGGCGGCGGGCCGAAAAAGAGGTCTTCCGAAGTGTGGGTATTACCCTCACAAAAGAGATGTGCCTCGGAACAATGGGACTGCGTCTGGACGAAGTCGTGGCCTATTGGCACCAACGGTTTCCCTGGGCAGTGAAGAGCCTGTCGCAGGTTGAAGAAGAGATCTTGTTGGTTATGCATAAGCTGATAGCGGAAGAAGGAAGAGCCCTGCGAGGGGTGCATGAGACCCTGGCGCGCCTTCAAGGGGCGGACCTGATGCTCGCCATCGCCTCATCTTCTCCCTTTAGACTGATCGAGGCTGTTGTTGATAAGTTGGGAATTCGATCGTTCTTTCAGACCCTGTGCTCCGCGGATGAGGATGGATTTGGAAAGCCCGACCCGGCGGTCTACCTTCGAACAGCCGATCGTTTGGCGGTTGACCCCCACGAATGTCTTGTCTTTGAAGATTCGCTGTTGGGTGTACGCTCCGCAAAATCCGCGGGAATGACGGTTATTGCCGTACCTGCCCCAGATCAGTACAACGATCCTGGATTTAATGAAGCCGATTTTAAGGTGAGATCACTTCCGGAATTTTCGTTTGATATGGTAAAGACATAGAGACCGCGTGGTGATATCCGGGGGTATAATATCATGCCCCAGGCATGGTGCAAACGGCGAGAGCCGGACATGTTCCGTGCTCCTGACAGTTTTCTGAAACTCCTTGACAATTTTCTGGATACCTGTACAGTTTACCTGTCTGAGAACAGAAGGTGCAGCAAGCACAAAACCCTTTTTACCGCAGAAGAGAAGATTCTATAAGGCGACAGGTATAACCCTGTGACTCGCAGCGAAAGCGAGGTTATGTCATATGGGGCCTGTCTTTTGGAGCACTTCGGGGGAGGCTTGTATGATGACCGTAACCGTTCCCAGGGAATACGATTCTGAAGAGACCCGCGTTCCCCTGATCCCGTCGGATGTAAAGACCCTCCTGCAGAGGGGCCTTTCGGTTGAGATTGAATCGGCGATGGGGGATCCAGCCGGATACTCCGATGACGAGTACAGCGCCGCTGGCGCAAAGGTGGTTCAGGATCGAAAGGCCCTCATCTCCTCCGGCGACATCATCCTCAGGGTGCGCAAGCCCCCTCTGCCCGAGATCGAGTGGCAGAAACCGGGCAGCATCCATATCAGTTATTTCGATCCCTTTAACGAACAAGAGATACGGGACACCTTCCTGTCTCGCGGCATCAGCGCCATCAGCATGGAGATGATCCCCCGGAGCACCCGGGCCCAGAAGATGGACGCCCTGAGTTCACAGGCAAGCCTGGCCGGCTACGTGGCCGTTATCCACGCTGCCCATCGGCTCCAGAAGATCTTCCCCATGATGATGACACCGGCGGGGACACTTGCCCCTGCCCGAGTCTTTGTCATCGGGGCCGGTGTCGCGGGTCTTCAGGCGATTGCCACGGCACGGCGGCTTGGTGCACGGATCGAGGCCTTTGATACCAGGGCTGTTGTGGAGGAAGAGGTGAAGTCACTTGGCGCGAAGTTCGTCAAGATCGATCTCGGTGAGACAGGGCAGACCAAGGACGGCTACGCGAACGCGCTGACGGCAGAGCAGCTCGAAAAGCAGCGCCAGGAGATCGCGAAGTACTGTGCGACGGCCGATGTGGTGATTACCACGGCGCAGATCTTCGGCAAGAAGGCGCCCCTGATCGTGACGCGTGATATGATCGCGGCCATGAAGAAAGGAAGCATTATCGTCGACCTCGCGGCCGAAAGCGGGGGCAACGTGGAGGGATCCGCTCCGGGGCAGGACGTAGTCGCCCATGGTGTTACCATTGTCGGCATGAAAAACGCTTCCGGGCACGTGAGCGTGCATGCCAGCCAGATGTATTCCAGCAATGTGATCAACCTTATTCTTGAATTCTGGGATGACGAAACCAAGCAATTCACACTCCCCCTTGAGGACGAGATCATCCGGGGCTGTCTGGTGACACACGATCACGCGATCTTCAGCGAGACCCTCAAGGCGGTCATGAAAAAAGGAGAATAGGAATGGATCCGCAAGCCTGTAATGACGCCTGTCTGATCTGTATGGCCCTTATCCTGGTCCTGTCGATCTTTATCGGTTTCGAGGTCATTTCCAAGGTGCCCTCACGGCTTCACACGCCCCTCATGTCGGGGAGCAACGCCATCTCCGGCATTACCCTTGTGGGGGCGGTGATCGCGGCGGGATCGATTGGGGGTACGATGGCCATTATCCTGGGCACACTGGCCGTTGTCTTCGCTACGGTGAATGTTGTCGGCGGCTATGTGGTCACCGATCGGATGCTCCAGATGTTTCAGAAGAAACCGGAGGAGGGCAAAAAATGAATTTCATCCTTCTCATCAATGGAACCTATATCGCCGCCGCCGTCCTCTTTATCTACGGGTTGAAGCTGCTGACCTCTCCGGTGACGGCGAGACGGGGGAATCGCCTCTCCGCCGTGGGGATGTTTCTGGCGGTGGTGGTGACGCTCCTCAGTGAGGAGATCATCGATTACCGGTGGTTGCTGATCGGTATCGCCGTAGGGAGTATTATCGGGGCCCTCTTCGCGCGGCTTGTGAAGATGACCCAGATGCCCGAGATGGTGGCCCTGTTCAACGGATTCGGCGGCATCGCCAGCCTTCTCGTAGGGTGGGGCGCCTACCACGTGATGCCTCTGGCCGGGCTCTTTGTCATGACCACCGTTTTCCTCGCTGTTCTGATCGGCGGGGTGACCTTTTCGGGGAGCCTGATTGCCTGGGGCAAGCTCTCGGAACTCCTGCCGGGCAGACCGATGCTCTTCCGGGGGCAGACCCTCCTGAACGGTCTCCTTGTCATCGTGATTCTCGTCGGAGGGTCACTGTTCCTGTCGGACCCTGAGGCAGGCTATCCCATATTCCTGGGGATCATCCTGCTCTCCCTGGTCCTCGGTGTCATGGTCGTGATTCCCATCGGCGGCGCCGATATGCCAGTTGTGATCTCTCTTTTGAATAGTTATTCGGGGATCGCCGCCTGCGCCGCCGGGCTTGCCATTCGAAACAACATTCTGATTGTCGCCGGCGCCTTTGTCGGGGCCAGCGGCATTATCCTGACCAATGTCATGTGCAAGGCGATGAACCGCTCGCTTTACAATGTGCTCTTCGGCGGCTTCGGTGCGGTCAAGAAGGGGGCTGCAGCGGATGTAGGAGGCGAGGTCAAGGCGATTTCGGTGCAGGACACCTACTACATCCTTGAGGCAGCCTCGGCGGTCGCCTTCGTCCCCGGGTACGGACTGGCTGTCTCCCAGGCGCAGCATGTCCTGAAAGAACTGGGAGACCTCCTGGAAGAGAAGGGAATTGAAGTCTCTTACGCGATTCATCCCGTCGCGGGACGGATGCCGGGACACATGAACGTTCTCCTTGCCGAGGCCGATGTCCCCTACGAAAAGCTGATCGAAATGGAGCAGATCAACCGCAGGATCGGCAACATCGATGTCTGCGTGGTTATCGGCGCCAACGACATCGTCAATCCGGCGGCCCGGGAGGATACGAACAGCTCCATCTACGGGATGCCGATTATCGAAGTCGATCGGTCACGGACGGTGATTGTCCTGAAACGTTCCATGGCGCCCGGGTTCGCGGGGATCGGCAACAGCCTGTTTTACAAGGAAAACACGCGTATGCTTTTCGGCGACGCAAAAGAGAGCATCGGCCAGATCGTCGCGGAATTCAAGAATGTCTGAGCGGGAATGCTCGGAGTACCCTGATTATTTTAACCCCGGTCTGTCTCGATGCCGGG
The DNA here is from genome assembly GCA_964468685.1 of uncultured Syntrophaceae bacterium. Taxonomy (GTDB): domain Bacteria; phylum Desulfobacterota; class Syntrophia; order Syntrophales; family UBA2210; genus UBA6078. The sequence continues at coordinate 26,812 of CAYXUH010000010.1, forward strand.
AGAAGGGGGGAGAGTCATGACCCTGGAATTAACGCGGAGTATGTTGGCATGGTGTTCGGTAATCAACATAGGACTGCTGCTGTGGTGGTATCTGTTTCTTCTTCTGGCTCACGATTGGGTGTTCCGAATGCACACCAAATGGTTTGATATCCCGGTTGACAGGTTCGACGCCATTCATTACGGGGGGATGGGGCTTTTCAAGATAGGGATTCTCCTGTTTAACCTGGTGCCGTATTTAGCCCTTCGCATCATCAGTTGAGGAGAAGGCGATATTGCCCAGAAAAACGACCATACTTTTGTATTGCTAGAAAAACACCTTTTTGATATAGCATACCTATGACAAGGGTCATGTTTGAATGGGACGACGAAAAGGACAAGGAAAATCAGATCAAACACAACATCTCCTTTTCGTTAGCCCAACAAGCGTTTCTTGATCCCTCCCGTGTTATTGCGGAAGACATCACCCACAGCTCGCAGGAGGAAAGATTTTACTGCATCGGGCGTGTCGCCAACGGTATTTTGACCGTCAGGTTTACCTACCGGAGCAAGGTGATTCGCATCTACGGTGCGGGATATTGGAGAAAAGGGAGAAAGATGTATGAAGAGCACAATAAAGTACACGGATGAACCGATGGGTGACCTGAAAATCGTCGACGATTTTCTTCCTCCCCCGGATCAGCTGGTACTCAAGGAGGACAACGTAAAGGTTACCATCTCCCTGAAAAAGTCGAATATCGATTTTTTCAAGGAAGAAGCGGAAAAAAACAAGACCTCATACCAGAAGATGATACGAGAGGTTGTCGACCGGTATGTTTCACATTATTGGA
>CAYXUH010000010.1:27698-29127 GCA_964468685.1 uncultured Syntrophaceae bacterium
CACTATCCCGCGTTCCTGAAGGGGCTGATCTCCGAAGACGAATTCTGGCGGAGGATGTGCGGCGATCTGCAGGTGCCCCCCCCAAGCGCTCCGTCCCTCTGGGGGGAGGCTTTCCGAAAGGCATATGTCCCCCGGAAGGAGATGTTCGATCTGGTCGCTTATCTCAAGGAGCGTGGCTACCGGACGGCGCTGCTGTCAAATGCCGAAGAGCCTGCGGCGCGCCACTTCCAGGAAATCGGCTATCCCATGTTCGACGTCCTCACCTTCTCATGTCGGGAACAGACCGCGAAACCCGAACCGGAGATCTATGAACTGACATTGCGCAGGCTCGATGTCGCGCCCGCCGAGGCGCTAATGATAGACGACCGGGAAGATTTCCTGGACGGAGCGTGGGATGTCGGCATCCACGCCCTGTTATTCACGACAGCGGAGGATATAATACAGTCCCTGAAATCCTGTCTGAACCCTGCGGACAATAGATCGGATTGATCAGGAATCGAGGAATGCCCTGTCATTTCGAAGGAGTCTTGCGACTGACTATAGTCCCCGCAGGGGGGAAATCCTGCAGTTGCTGAAAATTCTTGACAATTATTTTAAAAGTCGTAGTATCCGAGTGTTACGTTCATTCAGACATGTTCCACAACTGGGTTTGCTTCTTTTTATATCAGGAAGAGGAAACTATGGACGGATAATACTACAACCCCGTTTCTCACACAGAGGCGGGGTTTTTTCGTTTAATCAAATCCGGGCAATTAGGGGTACTTCCCTGTTTTCATAGGACGGCCAAGGAATAGGGCGTTGCCCCTAATTAATCGCGGTAAAATAATACCGCTAATAGGCGGCCTAATTGTTGTTCGGCAAAAGGAGAGATAGATGACCAAGCAACGAGAAGTACTTCCGAAGGTCCTGGCCATCATTATCGCACAGGCTCCCGACGCTGCTGTCTACCTGTCCGGAAGCGTGTCCTTGGGAAACGAGACACCAGATTCAGATCTCGATATCTATGTCATCGTGCCGGACATTGAAGGGGTCGACTACCCTGGGGGGACGATCGAGAGTAAAAAAGAAGGATACAAGTCCTTCTCAGCAACCTTTGATGGTGTGCCCATGGAGATTCGGTTCCTTACTCCATCGTTCTTTGAGGGTCATCTTCGGGATAAGCCCTGGCGCGGGTATAAGACTCCTCTGAAATCGGAGATCCTGTCTGATCCGCATGGTTTCATCAAATCCTGGAAGGATCGCATTCGTCCTTGGTTTCATGACCACCCGGAAGCTGTTGCTCTGTGGGAACAGTGGATTGCTGAATATACCGATTGGCGGCGCACAAAGGGGAAGAAAGTGGGCGATCTGCTCAGACAGTTCCCGTACATGGTGCCTCACCTGTGGCCGCATTTGGACGGGCTTTATTCGGGAGACAAAACGGCCGAAC
>CAYXUH010000011.1:0-8156 GCA_964468685.1 uncultured Syntrophaceae bacterium
GAGGAGGCTGTGACAATAGGTTGAAAAAGCACAGGAGATGGTGTATGGGTAGAACAAATGCATGGAGTTGAGCGCTGTTCAACTCCATGCATTGTTATTTTTATGGCGGTCAATCACAATAGCTGTCACTCGGAGAAAATAGCATGAACAAGTTTCCCATAACACGCGCAGGATTTGAAAAATTGAAGGAAGAACTGGCCCGGCTGAAGAAGGTTGAGGTGCCGGCAAATATAAAGGATATCGAAGTAGCCAGAGAACATGGCGATATCTCGGAAAACGCCGAATACTCCGCGGCTAAAGAGAGACAGTCATTTATACAGGGTAAGATCCAGGAGTTGGAAAACAACCTGGCGAGTTCAACCGTTGTCGATCTGAAGAACCTGACCGATGAGATGGTTGTCTTCGGGGCAACCGTTACGATAGAGGATATGAACACGGGAGAGGTGGCCCGGTATCAGCTTGTAGGACCCTTCGAGGCGGACATGAGCCGGAACCAGATATCCGTCACGTCCCCTATCGGCAAGGCGCTCATCAGAAAAGAACCAGGCGACGAGGTCAGGGTTAAGACACCGGGAGGTGTCAGAGAATTTGAGATCGTGGACATAACCATAGAATAGCGCCAGGGCTCAATCCAGCCCCAAACACCCCCGAGGCATCTATCCTATCTTCCATGTGGTGGAGGTGGAAGTGTCCTTCAGGACGATCCCTTTAGATGCCAGGAGATCTCTCAACTCATCAGCACGGCCCCAGTCTTTGGCCTGCCGTGCCTTTTTCCTCTCGTCGATCAACCGCTCTACCTCTTCCACATCCAGACCGGACTTTCTGACTGCCCGTTCTCTGTCCTTTCCGAAATATTCATCGGGGTCTTCCAGGAACAGACCCAATACCTTCCCCACCTCTCTGATTCGTTCCCGTGCATCGTTCAGGACGAAAAGCGCTTCTTTGGTGGGTGTTGGATCCTTTGAGAGGTATCCGTTTATGATGCGGATACTGTCAAATATACACCCCAGCGCCATGGGGGTGTTAAAATCGTCATCCATCGCCGCTACAAACCGGTCGGGGAGCATGCCCATCTTTTTGAACACATCTTCGTCCTTCCCGGAGAGATCTTTTTCGGCGATGTCGGAGAAATCCACTCCTTCGCCAATCGCATCTTTTATGCTCTTCCGGGTGGTATACAATCTCTCCATACCCACCCGTGCCTCTGCCATGGCGGCATCCGAAAAATCTATGTAGCTCTTATAGTGCCTCTGAAGGATAAAAAATCTCACCACCTCCGGGTGGTAGGCAGTCAGCACCTCTTTTATGGTCAGGGTGTTCCCGAGAGATTTGGACATCTTCTCACTGTCGATCTTTATGAATCCGTTGTGCAGCCAGTAGTTCGCGAAGGGTTTTCCCGTAGCACCCTCCGATTGAGCTATCTCGTTTTCGTGGTGCGGGAAGATAAGGTCTTCCCCGCCACCATGGATATCAAAGGTATCCCCCAGAAACCTCTGACTCATGACGGAGCACTCTATATGCCATCCCGGCCTGCCGTTCCCCCAGGGGCTGTTCCACCAGGGTTCCCCCTCCTTGGCGGCCTTCCAGAGGACAAAATCGAAGGGATTTTTCTTCTTTTCGTCGATATCGATTCGGGCGCCAGCCATCATATCATCCAGTCCTCTGCCCGACAGCTTGCCGTATCCGTCAAACCCTTCCACCGAATAATAGACATCGCCATCGACGACATAGGCAAGACCCTTGTCCATCAGTGTGTCGATGAGCCGGATCATCCCCTGTATGTTATCGGTCGCTTTGGGCGCTACCGTAGGCCGGGCAACCCCAAGACGATCCATATCCTCATTGTGCTGTTTGATATACCGTTCGGATATATCGGCTATGTCGGTGCCCTCCGCGATTGCCTTCCCGATAATCTTGTCATCGACATCCGTAAAGTTCTTGACATAGGTGACATCATAGCCCCTGTATTTCAGATATCGGTAGATAACGTCGAAGACCACGGCAGAGCGGGCATGTCCGATATGACACACGTCGTATGCCGTAATCCCGCAGACATAGATCCCTATCTTTCCCTCTTCTATGGGAACGAATTCTTCTCTCTTCTTTGTCAGTGTATTGTATAGTTTTAAACTCATGAATATAGCTTTTCCATCCTCCAGGCAGCCATCCGCTGGTGTCCTGCCTCAAATATATCGCGCAGATCCCTTAAGGAAACAGGGATATATGGTCGAGACCGGCACCCTCCGGTAGTCCACACATGAGATTCATATTCTGGATTGCCTGACCCGACGCGCCCTTTACCAGGTTGTCGATAACCGATACGATTACCACCCGCCCAGTACGCTCGTCAACGACACATCCGATATCACAGACATTGGAGCCCCTGACCGAGGAGATGTTCGGCAGGATTCCCGCCGTGCATATCCGCACAAATTTCTCATCAGCGTAAAACCTCTGATAGATATCGATTACCTCCGCCTCGGACACCCTCTCTTTGAGATTCGCATAGATCGTGCTCAGTATCCCCCTGTTTACCGGCACAAGGTGGGGTGTAAAGGAGATGGTTATGGCCGTATCCGCAATCCGCCCCAGTTCCTGCTCTATCTCCGGGGTATGGCGGTGTGACCCTATCTTATACGCCTTGAACCCCTCATTCACCTCGCAGAAGAGCGAGCCGAGCTGTAGATCACGCCCCGCGCCGCTTACACCCGATTTTGCGTCCGCTATGATCGATGAAGGATCAATGCACCCCTCCTTCAGCAGGGGCGCGAGTCCCAGGAGGATACTCGTGGGGTAACATCCGGGATTGGCAACAAGATCAGATCCCCTGATATTATCCCGATACAACTCGGGGAGACCGTAGACGGCCTTTTCCACCAGATCGGGGGCGGTGTGTGTTTTGTACCATGCCTCGTATACCGATACATCCCTCAGTCGGAAATCGGCGCTGAGGTCTATAACCTTTACTCCGGCTGCGACAAACTCCGGTACCACCCGCATAGCCTCTCCATGTGGAAGGGCCAGAAACACGACGTCACAGGAGGAGACAAGGTATTTCGGAGATGAATCTGCAAATTTGAGATCCGTCTTGCCGGCAAATACCGGATAGACATCCGACACCGGCATGCCCTTGAATTTTCTCGATGTGATGGCGACGACATCCGCGTCGGGATGACCGATTAACAGCCGCAGGAGCTCCTGACCAGTGTAACCACTTGCCCCATAGATACCAACCTTCAACATAACCCCGCCTCCCAATAAAAAAGGGGGCCGCATCGGCCCCCTCTGTGTATTGCTGATTTTATCTCTTGGAATACTGGAATCTCTTCCTGGCGCCGGGCTGGCCGTATTTTTTTCGCTCTTTCACGCGGGCATCTCTTGTCAGAAAACCGGCCTTCTTGAGAACGGATTTCAATTCTTCATCATACCCCACAAGGGCCTTGGATATCCCGTGCCTGATGGCACCCGCCTGACCGGAGATCCCCCCTCCGTTGACATTGATATAGAAATCAAACTTGTCTTTTTTATCAGTGATATCGAGAGGCTGCAAAATCAGTCTCTTTAATATATCAAGGGTGAAATAGTCATCAAAGGTCCTCTTGTTGATTACAAAGACACCGTTTCCCTCTTTCATCCACACCCGCGCTATTGATGTCTTTCTCTTCCCTGTCGCATAATAACTATTTACTGCCATATTTTTTCTCTCCTGGCCTACACTTCTAACAACCTGACCATCTGGGCCTCATGCGGGTGTTTGTCACCCTTGTATACCTTCAGCTTCTTCAGCATCTGCCTTCCGAGACTGTTTTTCGGAAGCATCCCCTTGACGGCACTGCGCAAGACCTCTTCCGGTTTCTCAGCCAGCACCTTGCCCGCCGTTGCCGACCTCAACCCCCCGGGATATCCGGTGTGATGATAGTAGATCTTATCGGTAAGCTTTTTACCCGTAAGGGTAATCTTTTCCGCGTTCACCACAACTATGAAATCCCCGGTATCAATATGCGGGGTATAGACGGGTTTGTGCTTCCCTCTCAGGCGCCGTGCGATCTCAGCGGCAAGCCTCCCCAGCACCTTACCCTCTGCGTCGACAAGATACCAGTCTCTCGCGACGTCTTCTTTCCTGGCACTATATGTCTTCATAAAAGTTCACCTATATTCTAAAACTCAAAGAGAGGGACATTATGTAATTAAGAGACATTTGTCAAGAGAAAATCCAAAAAACTTTTAGATCTACTGCCCGTTCCTTGTGGCCGTCACTGTGCCCACCTTTCCAAGACCATAAAGGGAGAAGATCATCATAAAGCTTCTGTCATCCGGGGAATCGGTATAACTGAGCTCCACACTCCAGCACTGCTTGTGATAATCTATCGCGTACGTGGTTTCAAGAGTTTTGTTGTCAAGTTCGTTCTTTCTCAGGATATACATCAGATCAAGGTGATTCGTTGCCTTCCCCTTGAACGTGAGAGAGATCTCCTCCACTGAATCTTGAGTGTACCGGTATTCCGCGGTCAGAGAATCACCGCGCAGATCACTGATATTGAAGGTGGAATTTATCCCTTCCCACTCACCGGAATTGACATTGAAATTCGTGTCGGCATCAAGGGAAAAATACCGGAAGGGAGAGAAGTCGAGCTCAGAGGTGATATTGCCGAACGGCCTCCTGCGCCACGGAGAACCACTGACATCCCTTCTCGCCTCCTTGATATAGTAAGCCTGGCTCAACTTCAGCATGAAAAACTCCCGGTAGGTAACCCCCTCACCTGTACTCGTATCCTTACCCGTACTCCCATCCTCACTCTTCAGCCGGGAAATCAGTGTGTTGATGAGCGAATAGGTTATCGTGTTTGTCTCCCCTATCGCGCCGAGAAAATCCGGTATATCACCTTGATATACATACGGGATATACGAGTATGTGACCTCCGGCCTGACCCCGTGCCGTATCTTGTCTACGACCTTCCCCCCCACATTAAAGATCCTGTGTACCTCGCTGGAAAGGGTTGCTCCCACGGTGTACAGTTCCCGGCTGCCGTCCTTGTCCTTATAATAGCTCGCGTAAGGGCCGCTGTATGAGCTTTCCCAGGTTGTCTCTCTCAACCCCAGGGATGGCGTAAATTCCAGGTACTCCTCGAGGCTCAGGGGCCACGAAAAGACCGGATAGAAATCGAATACATCCCCCCGGTATCCCGTGGTTCGGTAATAATTATCGTACGATGATGCCAGCTCAAAATCGATGGGGGAGTTGTACAGAGGCTGCTTGAGACCGGTAAAGGTGACCTCAGGGTACTTCTGCAGTGTCTCATCGTTGGAGTAACTATAGAAATTATCCGTATATTCCACAAGGGCGGTCGCATTAAACAGATTCCATTCCTTTACGAGGCGAAGCGTTGAGGTCAGCGAGGTCAGGGATTTGTCGCCATCGAACGAGACACTGTTGAATAGACCTGTGCCACTTGTTCTGTAATGCGCCATATAGTAGTTATATAAATCAAAATCCCTGAAATACCACCGGTCAGATACCCTTTTTATATCCGTCTTCAGGTAAAAACCCTCGCTGAATGTCGTCTTGTGGTCCAGATAATAGGACCATCGTTTGTTATCTTCCTTCCAGTCCCTGTGCAGGATGGCATCCCCTTCAGTCTCTGACACGTCCATGGTGTCATTGAGATAATCGCCATACAGCGTGCCATATGAATCTTTACCGACAATATACCGAAACTCCACCCCCTCCTGGAATCCCCTTTTGTCCATGTAGCGCTGATAGAATGTCGCGTCGGTGTTATCTGAAATCGCCCAGTAAAAGGGAATTCCGATATCCCATCCCAGTTTGTCACGCGAAAAGGCGATACGGGGAAACAGGAGACCCGTCTGCCGGGTAGTCTTGGCGGGGAATATCAGATAGGGGAGGTAGAGAACGGGGATACCCTTTACCTGGAAGGTCCCGTGTTTAAGGGTTCCATACCCGTCAATGGTAACCTCTACCTCGCTGCCGGTAAACCTCCAATCGGGGTTTTCACCGTCACAGGTCGTCGCCTGGCCCCTCTTCAGGAAATAGGTCGCGTCGCCCTTCTTCTCAATGGTTTCCCCCCGCAGGTAGAGGTGGTTCTCGTCAAGAAACACCGTTCCGTCGTATATGACGCCCGTCTTGTTGGCAATACTGAACCGGGCTTTCTCCCCTTCAAGAAGATCTTCGCCGCTCTTTATGAATACATGCCCCTCAGCCATCGCCTCATTCTTCAACCGGTCCAGCATGACATCATCGGCCTTAATGAACCCGCCCTCGAAAGAAATAATGACATTGCCGCTGGCTTGATACGTTTTGGAATCACTGTCGTATGAAAGGGTCTTTGCCTCTATATCCACCCGCTTAGGCATGTCCGGCACAGAGGCGAAACAAAGATCCCCGCACAGAAGCAGAGACAGTGACATGAAAAACAGTATAGATTTTTTTCTCACGAGTCAATCTCCAGGCAGAATTTTCAGTACGCAAAAGAAACAGACTGTTCCTACTATCATAAAACCATGTTTTTCGGAAGGCCAAAAATAACTGCCCGGCAGGCGTGTCAATACGTAATAATCGGTGTGTCTCGCGTGTAGCGGAAGGCACATCCTTTCATAACGCTGGCAGGACATGTCGGCGAGGTTCGTGATCAAATCGCACCGTCTGGATCCCATGGAGCAACGCCAGACAGGTTGCCAGCTTATTACAACCGGGAAAAGATGTATTGACAATGGCTTGGATTTAAACTACAAAAGCCCTCTAAATCAGATCGACAAGGCACCTGATTGTGAGATCCTTCAACCGCATTTAAGACACGCTTGGGAGAATAACAATGGAAGAAGCTCTGGCAGTAACATCAGCAGATATCGGAAGGCATTTTCATGGAAACGTCCTCGACATGATATTGGATTCGGGGCCCATGGTTCAATTTGTACTTCTGTTGCTCCTCTTCTTTTCCGTAGTCTCGTGGGCTATCATCCTGACAAAGTATAGACTGATCAAAAAATCCAAGAGAGAAAATGACATGTTTCTCGATAGATATATGAAGATCAATAAATTGTCAGAGGTCTTTCCCGAATCGAAAAATTTCAGATATTCCCAGATTGCCAGGGTCTTCCGGGCGGGCTATACCGAACTTGTCAAGGTAGCCGGCATCAGGAAGGAAAGCCTTTCTGACGCGGACGGAGAGGCATCATGGTCACTGGAGATGAGGGGCCTGGATAACATTGAAAGGGCCCTGAACAGGGCGTCTGATTCGGAGACAACAAAATTGGAAAGTTCACTGGGGTTCCTTGCTACGACGGGGAGTTCGTGTCCTTTTATAGGGCTCTTTGGAACCGTATGGGGCATAATGAACGCGTTCAAAGGCATCGGAGTAAAGGGCTCCGCCACACTGGCAGTAGTCGCCCCGGGAATATCGGAGGCCTTGATAGCCACCGCTGCCGGCCTGGCAGCTGCCATCCCCGCGGTCATTTTTTATAACTACTACACCAACACGATACGGACCATGACGGTGGAGACAGACAGCTTCTCCTCCGAATTTCTCAACATAGTGGAGCGGTTTTACACAAAGAGTACCCACAAATGAGATATTCAAGAAACCGAAGGAATGCCGCAACACGGCCCATATCGGATATCAATGTTACGCCGCTTGTCGACGTGATCCTGGTCCTGTTGATAATTTTCATGGTCACTGCCCCTATGCTGCAGATGGGGATAGATGTCAACCTTCCCCGGGTAAAGGCAAAGACGGTGGACGTCGGCGAAGAAAAGCTCATATTGACGATAAACAGCAAAAAAGAGATCTTTATAAACAAATACCAGACATCCATAGAAGGGCTGAAGACCAAGCTTGAAGGTATCTTTGCCTCAAGAATAGACAGAGAGATATTCATGCGTGCAGACAAACAAATCCCTTACGGGTTCGTGGTTCGTGTTATGTCTGAAGTGCGCAAGGCAGGCGTTGATAAGTTGGGAATGATCACAGAATCTCCGAAGGAATAGGCATGACTTTTTTAACGGAGGCGCTGGAGAAAAACCATGATGATGCCACGAGCCTGAATAACACCGTCGTGCTCTCGTTTCTCCTCCATGCCCTCATCCTTTCAATTGTATTTTTTTCCCCTTCTCTGCCGGATCCCAGATGGACCTTCGGGCC
>CAYXUH010000011.1:8256-29046 GCA_964468685.1 uncultured Syntrophaceae bacterium
TTTCAATTGTATTTTTTTCCCCTTCTCTGCCGGATCCCAGATGGACCTTCGGGCCATCATACGTGGTGGATCTGGTGAGTCTCCCCTTAAGTTCCGTGGAGATGAGGTCTTCCGAGGAGATCTCGAGGGGAGTGGTCGGTATGGATCGCAAAAATCACTCGATGGTAATGAAAAAAGAGGTCGAAACGAATCTGCCCATGCCTGTCCGGGAAGCAAAAACCCAGAGGAAAGAGGCTGGAACCGTCGGTACGGCGATAGAGGGTATTAAGAAAAAGGTTGCCTCTGCCACTGCTCCCCCTACCACTGATACAAGGGGTGGCTCCCAGCCGGTAGCATCTCCCGGCCACCCCGAGCTGAATATGCAGATGAAGGTGTATTACTCTGTCGTCTGGTCCATGATAAAGGAGAAATGGGCGCTGCCTGAAGGCATTCTGCACAATGCCAATCTTGAAACCGTTATAGAGGCAAAGATCCTGAAAAACGGCAGTGTGGCAAGCTTGACCTTTGAGAAACAATCCGGCAACAGATATTTTGATGAATCCGCCCTGAAGGCGATCAAGAAAGTGAAAAAGTTCCCTCCCCTCCCCGAGTGGCTGAATAAAAAATATATTGCTCTGGGAATACGGTTCCACTCATCGGAATTATAGGGACCAAACATTGAATTCTGATAGAACCTCACTATGCCGCAATAGGCAGCAACAGGGTTGGGGTGCCGGGTAAGACACTGTTGAAGCCCTGTACGAAACCATCAACCTTAAGGTGGTATGATCAAACGGTGTGCATGTAGAAGATTGGTGCTGCAGGAGAGACAATGCGTAAGATAATAAGTTTCCTTATTTTCTCAATTATTTTCTGGTGTAGCTCTGCGGCCTGCGGCAAGGTATACATAGACATAAATTCCCCCTCATTCCAGAAATTCCCGGTGGCAATACCAGAGTTCAAAAATCTGGGGAACACAGAGCAGGGCGAAAACCTGTCCGCATGGTTTGCGAACGAGCTTTCACGCACTCTGAAGATTACCGGATTTTTCAAGATGATTTCCCCGGATGCATTCCTCGAAGATCAGGACAGTGCCGGAATAACCATCGGAGGAATAGACTTCTCCGACTGGTCAAGTATCGGCTCTGACTTCCTTGTAAAGGGAGGATTCAGTTATGACGGTAAAACCCTTGCCGCAGAGTTCCGTCTGTTCGATACCATAGAGGGGAGATTTATTACCGGCAAAAAATACTGGGGGAAATCGGACGGGAAGAAGGTCATGGTCCTCAAGTTCGCAGGCGAGATACTTCTTGCTCTGACCGGGAGGGGTGGCGTCTTTGACACGAAAATAGCCTTCTCCGGAAAAGAGGGAAATAAATCTGAGATATATACGATAAACTTCGACGGGTCCGACCCTGTCAAGATAACTTCCTGGAATTCCCTTAACCTTTTTCCCCAATGGTCACCGGACGGGTCAAAGATAGCCTTCACCTCGTATAAGAACGAAAATCCCGACTGCTATATAACAGACGTGGACAGCGGGATGATATACAAGATATCCTCCTTCAGAGGGCTGAATCTGCCCGGATCCTGGTCCCTTGACGGCAGCAAGATCCTCCTGGTCCTCAGCAAAGACGGGAATGAGGATATCTACATCAAGCACCTCGACAGCGGCAGGCTTGAACGCCTGACGAATAATCGCGCCATAGATGTCTCTCCGACGTGGTCAAACGACGGTGAAAAGATAGCCTTCGTATCGAACCGTTCCGGATCTCCCCAGATCTTTGTTATGGATTCTGATGGGAAGAATGTACGGAGACTAACATTCGAGGGTTCATACAACACGTCACCCTGCTGGTCGCCGGATGGAACCAGAATAGCGTATGAAGGATCATCAAACGGCTGCTTCCAGATATTTTCCATTGGAGAGAATGGGGATAATCTCATGCAACTCACCTTTGAAACGGGGGGTGGAGAATCGCCCTCCTGGTCACCGGATGGACGCTACCTGGCTTTCTCTTCGAAGAAAAACGGCCGGGAAAGGGTGTGCGTGATAAACGCTAATGGGCTGAATATACGGGTGTTACCCGATATAAAAGGGGTAAAATCATTTAATAGTCCCTCATGGTCCCCGCATCTAAATTTATATTGAATTTACAACTGTTTTGTGTTTTAAGGGGGTAGGCTTATTTATCATATCCGTCAGGGATATCTTGGAGAAGGTGGGCTCTCGTCATCAGAGTGTCTGTATCTCCCGTAACTAGGGGTCCTGGACGGATAGATACCAAAAATCATTTGGAGGAGAAGACATGAAAAAGGATTCTATTGTTGTGAGCTTTCTGATACTCATCTGTGGTCTTTCACTGATTTTCGTCTCAGGGTGTGCGACGAGCCAGTCAGTTAAGGCTACGGCCGTTAAAAGCGATACGGCCGTTGGAGCTAAGACCATTAAAGGCGAGGCCAGCATGAACGACATCCTGGCGGATGAGACTGCCAAGTCTAAAGCGGGATGGGTAGCCTTCCAGAAAAAAGAGGCCGCCAGAAAAACGAAGGCCTTAGCGGAAAAAGAAGCAAAAGAAAAAGCAGCACAAGAAGCAGCTAAGATTCCCGAAAATGCCGACATGAAGGACATCCTCGCAGAGGAAACCGCCAAGTCCAAGGCGGGATGGGTAGCCTTCCAGAAAAAAGAGGCCGCCAGAAAAACGAAGGCCTTAGCGGAAAAAGAAGCACAGGAAAAAACCACAAAATAAAGGAGGGGGTCAAATGAAGAGAAATTCAATTATTGTAGGAGTGCTAGTGCTCATATGCAGTCTTTCGCTAATTTTCGTCTCAGGGTGTGCTACGAAGCAAGCAGTCAAAAGTGAGACCGAGACCATTAAAGGCGAGGCCAGCATGAACGACATCCTGGCGGATGAGACTGCCAAGTCTAAAGCGGGATGGGTAGCCTTCAAGAAAAAAGAGGCCGCCAGAAAAGCGTTGCTGGCTGAAGCCTCTTCGTTCAAAGATATACCGTTTGCCTTTGATCGCTATGATCTCAGTGCTGAGGCCAGAAATATATTGGGGGGGCTTGCTGACTGGCTGGCAAAACAGGTCGGTTGGGAGGTAACCATCGAAGGACATTGTGACAACAGGGGAACGGTAGAGTATAACCTGGCCCTGGGGGAACGGCGAGCCGAAGCGGCAAAGACCTACCTCACAAGCCTGGGGATTACCGGAGAAAGAATAGCCACCATCAGTTATGGTGAAGAAATGCCGCTTGATCCTGCAGATAATGAAGAGGCCTGGGCAAAGAACAGGAGAGATCACTTTCTCTTAGATCTCAACAAATAGTAGTGGCACGGGGCTTTTCTCTTGAAGAATCTTGTGATCCTTTTCTTGACCGTGGCATTCACGTGCGCAGGATGCGCAACGCACGAAGATCTTTATCGGGCTAAGAGCAATCTCGGGGCACAGATAACGGCCCTCCAGAAGCTTGTCGGGGAAAACAGTGATTCCCTGGGGTCCAGCAGGAGGATTCAGGCTGATGTGGGCGCGGATTTGGTAGATTTGAGGGACAGTGTGCAAAAGCTGCGGGGCGCCACCGAGAAAATAGATGTAAAGGTGGTGGCCCTTGAATCAAAGGCTGAAGATCCGCGCATCAGCCTGAACGATCTCTCCAACAGGTTGACATACCTTGAGAATTATCTGGGCATAGGGAAGCCTGGAGAGAAAGAAGATAAAGTCGGCGGGGAGGAGGGCTCAACCTCAACCAAAAAGGAAGAGCCCGCGGGCAGAGAAGAGGCCTATACTGCCGCTTACAGTATGTTTAAGAGCGGACGGCATGACGCTGCGAAGGAGGAATTTCGAAAGTTCCTGAAAGCCTTCCCCAATTCGGAATATTCCGATAATGCGCAATTCTGGATCGGGGAATGTGACTACTTCCAGGAACGATACGAAGAGGCAATCATAGAATACGAAGCGGTAATTCAAAACTATCCCAAGGGGAATAAGGTTCCCAATGCCCTTTTAAAACAGGCACTCTCTTTCCTGAAACTTGGTGATAAATCTAGCGCCAAACTCCTGTTGCAGGGGATTATTAAAGATTATCCCAACACGACGCCTGCAAGTGTGGCCAGGAAAAAATTGATTGATATCAAGTAAATTTTCGGTATCTGGGAAAATATCAAGAAAAATTCACGCGCATTATCTGTCTATGAGTATCGGTGTGATGCCGGAAGGTATCTGAAGATCGAAGATTTCCGTATCTCCGGCGGATGATATGTCCAGATCGAGATACCGGATGTCCATGTTTACCCTTCCAGGTTCTTTCACCTCTATGCGTATCCGTCTCGGATAGGTTGTCCCGCTTACGACAATGTAGTCCGAAAATGTGGAGTTCCAGAGGGTTCTGCCATCCTCACTGTCTTCAACCTTTGTCAAGGTCTGATCACCAGGGTCCACCCACAGTGATCTCTTCCTTTTTCCGGACTTGATATCTACCCGGTATAGGTTCTCTTCCATGTGTCCCGAAAGACGCCCCTCCGTTATGTGCGGAGACCGTCCGGCAAGGAGGGGAACCATATCACGAGGGGAAAGAAACACCTTGAAAAACAAAAAGAGGTTCTCCCTTGACGCCGCGCCCACATAAAATTTCCCCTCCCCCGGGAAAAATACCTTAAGAGATTCAGGGTTAGCAGAAAGAAAAAAGTCCGCAGGACCGAAGAGGGGTATCGTTTCTACACGAAGGCTGGAAGGCATGCGCAACAAAAGCGCCATCTTACGGGAGTAATTTCCCTCGGGAGAGCTGAGGGAAATTCGTGCCGTGGCCCGTATCGTATCGCTACTTCCCGGCATGGCAATCTTCTCAAGAATATCCTGAGGCAGTGCCGCAGGTCTTTTTATAACCTCCGCGATATTTCCGGAAACGCACCCGGAAAGAACAAGGAGCGTAAAGCATGTTATTATAATATCTTTTTTACTCACCGGGTATCCGTATATTCTTTATCTTTTCTTTCAGGTCATTGTTTTCCGGGGCAAGGTTCAGGGCCTGTTTGTATACGTCCAACGCCTTTTCTATTTGACCGCCCTTCTTATAGGCATCGCCGAGGTGACCAGCAATGGTTGGATCTTTGGGGAGAAGATCCAACGCCTTTCGCAGATAATTAATTGCCAGGTCTATCTTGTTCTGCTGAAAGTAAACCCAACCGAGACTATCCATGATATAGCCGTTATCCGGCTTCAGACGAAGGGCCTTCTTGACCAGCTCTTCGGCCTCATCAAGTCTCATTCCCCTCTCCGCATAACTGTACCCAATGAAGTTGATTGCGTCGGCATTATCCGGGTCAATCTTGAGCAGTGTCTCCATCTCTTCTATGCTCTCCCGATGCTTGTTTCCCTTTTCGTACACAACACCCAACCGGTAATGCAGATCCACATCCTGCGGCGAAAGGGAAAGGGCCCTCTTGAGGACATCCTCCGCATCATTAAATCTCCCCTCCTCTTCGTAAAGGGCGGTAAGAAACCGGTAGAGTTCGAGATCTTCGCTGCGCTTTTCTATCTCCCCCCTGATGAGCCCAATCGCTTTTTCGACATCACCGGCCGCCTTCAGGATAAATCCCATCCTGACACGGGCGGTCACATATAAGTCCGAGCGCTCAGGTATGGATTCGAGCTCCTTGAGCGCGTCCGTATACTGACCCTTCTCTTCGTACGCAGATGCAAGAAAGTACATGGTCCTTTCATTATCAGGATGTTCCCGAAGCAATTCAAGAAAGTGCGTGATGGCCTTGTCGTAGTCTTTACCACCCAGGAGATAGGCAAGTCCCAGGGAAAACCTCGCATCGACAAGAGAACTGTCCCACTTCAATATCTCCTCGAATTCTTCGGCAGCCATATCATACCGCTTTAACTTCATGAGGGTGCTTCCCAGTTCAAAGCGTACCTGAACATCCGCCGGGTCGGACCGGAGAAAGTCACCGTAGATTTTTATGGCCTTATCACCCTCATCCTTTGACCTGTACAGCGTTCCCAGATCCGTCAGCGCCGGTCTGAATGTCGGCTTGATATTCAAGGTTTTTTGGAGCCACAGCTCAGTTTCGTCATACTTGTTCATCACGGCATATGTCTTGGCAAGGTAATAGGTGCCCATGAGATTGGAAGGGTCAATACTCAGGAGATCATCCAGCACGCCTATCGCCTTTTCATATTCCTTATTTCCACGGTAGAAGATGTTCAGAAAGAGATACGCCTCTCGTTTTTCGGGGTCTATACCGAGAACCTTTTTATATTCATGAATAGCCTCTTCGTATCTCTTAAGATTACCGTACAGGCTGCCGAGCAGAATATGGGAATCTACATATTCAGGGGCGTGTGCGACTGACTTCTCCAACAGTTTGAGCGCCCTGTCTGTCTCTTTCTTCTTTACGTACAAAGCGGCAAGTTTGGTCATGAGATACGGGGATTCGGGATCAAACAGCAGGGCACTCTCATACTCAGTAATGGCCTTGTCAATTTCTCCGTCAATCGTGAAAAGCACTCCTCGGGAATAGTGATAGTACCCTTCCGACAAAGATCTCTCCATCTTTGTTTGGCCCTCAGGGGGCAAAGGGGTACACGCCACCACAAAAAAAAGGACTGTGATCACAAGGAGTATATTTTTGGCTGTGTCTATGGTCTTCATGTTTTGTCTTGAGTTCCTTCGCAAAAACCCCGATCCGCTTTCTCGCCCGGATGAGGTAATATCCTTTTCATGCCGGGGCTTCCAATTCCAGTCCAAAGCGACCCCTGCTATTGAGAAACCTGTGGATAAAATTTTCGCCCCCCCCCTGCTCTCATTCAATCAGGTCGGACAGGGGCACAATACGGATATCATTATCCTGGAAGACAGGCAACACCGCACCGATTGCCCGTACGGTACTTTCATACGGATGCCCAATAACTATCATGGTTTTCCACATATCCCTCTTTTCAACAATGTGGTGTAATATATCGACTGCTTCTTCAAAACTACAGTCATTATCAAGAAATATATCCCTTCCGGCATGCGGCAGGCCTATTCTTTTCGCTATCGGTAACCCCTTTGAGTTTTTCGTTGTCAGACTGTCCAGGAAAAAAAGCCCTCTCCTCTTGAGATCTCGGAGTACAAGCATCATTTTCTCCTCATCTTCCATAAAACTCGATCCCATATGATTATTGACTCCCGATATATGGGGAACATTCAGTATATCCTCTTCCAGTTGGCCCATTATCTCATCCCCATCCATCCTCAGCAGAAGCGCCCCGCTCCCCGGGCACCTCTCGGGGTAGCCATACGGTTCCATCGGCAGGTGGAGCAAGATCTCTTTCCCCGCCCTGTGTGCCTCTCGGGCAACCGCTACTGAATACGGAAGGTGTGGAAGGATAGAGATCGTTATTGGGGCATTTATTGCAAGGATATCATCCAGGATCGATACATCATATCCCATATCGTCAATGACAAAGGCTACTCTGTTACCCGCCCCTGCTTTCTTGCACACCATCTCTTTCAGCCCCGGGATTCCGTGCTTCCCCAGGCTTCTTATGACCCTCGACATCAGCCCCTTTTCATGTATCTTTTCGGGATTACTGCCTCCTCGATGGTACAGCCAATATCCCGCAGAGGCCACAACGCCGATGAGAGCAAGGATGCATATCCAGACTGCAAGTGACCTTCTCTTTGAACGAACCGCCCTGCCCCGCGCCGATTTCTTTGAGTATAGTTTTCTTTTCTTCACCCTTATAGTGTACAGACACCCGGTACGGTGCGTTTCATCTCAGAATTCCCCCCTTTTTACATCTTTTTGAAGACATCCCAACTTCTCAGTAGATCTATTGCGTTTTTCAACTGATTGTCCTTCTTGAGATCCGCCATCTCCCTACCGGCCTTTTCGTCTACCTCCTTTTCGTCTATCCCCTCTTC
The DNA here is from genome assembly GCA_964468685.1 of uncultured Syntrophaceae bacterium. GTDB lineage: Bacteria > Desulfobacterota > Syntrophia > Syntrophales > UBA2210 > UBA6078. The sequence continues at coordinate 16,151 of CAYXUH010000011.1, forward strand.
CTTTTCACCCTCTATGTGCCCATCCAGGTCCTTTTCCCTGATCTGCTTGGGCTTGTCTTTGGCCTCGGCAGCAGGTTGTACATATTCAACAAAAATATCAGGGGCGATTCCCTTGGCCTGGATCGATTCCCCGTCAGGTGTATAGTACTTTGCAATGGTCAGCTTGAGCGCCGAACCATCCTTAAGGGGAACGATGGTCTGTACCGATCCCTTTCCAAAGGTCTTGGTGCCCAGCAGTATAGCCCTTTTGTTGTCATGGAGAGCTCCTGATACAATCTCCGCAGCGCTGGCGGTTCCACCGTTGATCAAGATAACGATAGGAGATTCTGGCTCGGTTCCGTCATCCCTTGCCTCCGATACCCTCCTGCTGCTCTTCGTTCTCCCCATCGATGATACAATTACCCCCGATTTGAGAAATGCATCCGACACCTCAACCGCTTGCCCCAGAAGTCCCCCCGGATTATTTCTCAGGTCCAGGACAAGCCCCTTCAGGGAGACTTCTCCGGCACCTATCTCCGTGAGAGCCGCGCCAAGTTCGTCCGTGGTTGTCTCTTGAAAATTCGAGATTCTGATGTAACCGATATCACCTTGATATACTTTATGCTTTACACTCTTTATCTCTATCGTATCCCTTATTATGTCAAAAGGTATCGATTTATCTTCACCTTTACGGGTAACGGTTATGGTTACCTTTGTCCCCTTCTCCCCGCGGAGTTTGTGCACCGCATCCATTATGGTGAAGTTTTTCGTTGTCTCACCATCTATCTCGATTATCTTGTCTCCCGCCTTGACACCGGCGATAAACGCCGGTTTGTCCTCTATCGGTGCCACGACGGTGACAACTTCATCCTGCATGGTTATTACAATGCCCAGGCCGCTGAAGGAACCCTTTGTATCTGTCTGCAGGTCCTTGTACTGTTCAGCGGTCATAAAAGTACTATGCGGATCCAGTGACTTTATCATCCCCTGTATGGCCCCATGGATAACAACCTTGGGGTCAACCTCCTCCACATAGTTCTTTTCCACCATATTGAGCACTTCGTTAAACAGCTTCAGGTTTTTATAGGTCTCGCTACCAGCTGCGCTGGCGGCAGTGTGTCCCATCAATACGATCAACAGGGCGCAAGCCAGGAGCACCGACATAAAAAGACCCCTCTTGTGATTGAACTGTATCTTCATCTAACCCTCCAATTAGTGTAAGCAAAGTATTCCTCACAGGGATAACTACACCTTCCATCAACAGTTTTCCATAAGTTTTTATGGTTATACGGCAAAGAATCTGAGGCCCTGATACCGTAAAGGCTACGTGAACAACGTGGAGAGACATGCCCAAAGAAATCCTCCCTCAGATTATCAGCTTTGATACCCCGTCTCCCTCTGTGGGGACTATTTCAAGATAGTGGGCGTCCCCCCCCGTACGCCACTCCACAACGGCTTTCAAATCACCGGGCACGTGACTGTAGAGGGCGCATATATCGGCGGCGCGGCGCAGCTCTTTCTCTCCACACCCGTAAGGTACCAGAATCGTGGGACCAGGGAGGTCCCTCATCCTGATCACAATATCATGATCATCCGACAGTTCCCTGATGATCGCATTCTCCCTCTGCTTTCGCCCCACGACTATCTTTGTTTCATCATTCAGACGCAGATGTCTCCCCACCTTGAGGAGTTCCAGGTCTCTGATCTCCATATTTTTGTCGTGCGAAAAGAGATCCCTCAATCTCTTTGAAAATCCCGGGTCTGTCAGAAGGCATCCGCCGGCCGGAGTGGCATATCCGGTTATGCGGTAGTTGTCGGCCATTTCCATCTGGCGTTTTCTCCCCCTCCCCTGTATGTCCAGCAACCGGGACCGGTCAACCTTTCCCTCCATTTCAGGCATGGTCTCCGGCAAAAGTCGGGCGCTGAGCGGCCGGATAATGTATGGCTGATAGCCCGATCGCTTTGCCACAACATGGAGAGATTGTTTCCCCTGAGACATGGGGCGCTGTCCAAGGACCTCACCCGTCAGGATACAGTCGGCCCCCCGGGCCTCCATCATCTCCCCGGCCTTTTTGAGCATCAATATGTGACAATCTATGCAGGGGTTCATATTCCTGCCATACCCATACCGCGGTGCCTTGAGCATAACGAGGTGCTCTTCCGTAATATCCACCACGGTCAGAGGAAGACCTATTGCGCGAGATGCCTCCACGGCCCTGTCAGAACCAAAAAAAGGCGTCACAAAAGCGACGCCCTCCACCTCAATCCCCTGTTCCTGCATGACCTTTACAGCGAGCACACTGTCAAGCCCGCCTGACATTAAAGCAATCCCTTTTATTTTCAATATCTTACCAGCGTCACCTTCCACTCCTCATGAAGAAGTTTCTGGATGTCTTTGTCGACATCGTAGTCTACCAGATACAACTGCCTCTCACCCCCGAGCCGCAGGGCAGGGAGGGATATGTCACCACGTTCTTTCCCGGTATGTCGCGAAAGTGAAAACCTGAAGTCGCCGGGCGAAGAGGGTATCTGCATCGCGCGCACGATATCCTCAATGACCTCTCTCTTGCCCCTCTCTTCCGACACAGAGACAAACCTGTCACCGCTCTCCTTCAGGATATTGATAACCTGACCAGAGACCCTCCGTGAGGTCATAATAACGCGCGTGCCCCCGACGTTCAGGGAAAGCTCTGTCTTCATAGACAGGGAAAGTCCATCTGTGCTCAGTACCGTAATCTCGGCCCCCTTCACCGGAGAGTAACCGAGTATTCCAAGGAGTGACTGCGCAAACGCTACGCCACCTCCGGGATCAAGGACCTGCACGGGGGAAGATTGATATACCGCCTCGTCACCCGCTATCCCAATACCATCCATTATCTCAATGATTTCGATACCGTTCCTCTTTGCATAAACCCGCACGGGAAGTGGAACCAAGTCGGACGCCGCCTTTACAAAATTAAATGCATACCTGCCCGGTCCCCTGGTCTCAGCCTTTTTTGAAACGATCCAGTCAACAAAAACCCTCACTGTCGGGGTATCACCGATTTTCATCTGCCGGTTGATCTTTTCAAGGGTATATATGCCGGCAGCCTCTACGATCCTCTCCAAGAGGGAGGGGATCGTCTCTTTGCCCTTAACACCAATCACACGGTACGTATTCCATGTTGATTCTATAAGCCTTTTCAACTCAGCAGGTATCCGATTTGACAGATCGAGGAGAATCGTGTTGCCGCCATTTGTCTCTATAACCGGGACCTTTGAGCAGTCAATTGTTACCTCGCCGTCAGGGGGCACGGGGATACGGTAACTCCCGTCCGTTATGACCACACCCTGCATCCTGGCTGCGATATGGCTGATAACAGGAAGCACCTTATCTTCAGGTAAGGTAACCTCTCTTTTTTCGGCCAGCGGTCGTGGCTCCCTGTGGACTGCGGGAGGGAAAAACAGGATCTGCCCGGGATATATACTATCTAAATCTTTGATCTTCGGGTTGAGACTTTTTACAAGCGCCAATACACTGTAAATCTCCCCGTAAGAGTTGCCAAATCCATGAATAATGTCCGAGATGGTGTCGCCCCTCCTCACGACATATTTCAGCACACCGTCCTCTGTTTTCTTAACAGGAGGCTCGTCGGGAAGCGCATACCTGAGGGGGACTACATCTGAAGGCCTCTTCCGGGGAAGGAGCAACCTCTGCCCGGGATATATAAGATTGATATCCTTCAGTTGAGGATTGAAATGCCCTACGAGTTCCAGCAAATGGAAGGCTTCTCTCCTCGAGACAGCGTATTCCTTCCGGACTATATTAAACAGGCATTCATCCTTCTTTACAATGTAGACATCGGCGTGCTGCCTTGAAACACCCACCCTTTTGAATTCAATATAGACCCTCTCTTCTCTGGGGAACACAACCGATGGATCGGCCAGGGCGAGAAATACTATGGCGGCAAGAAGATAACACGATAAACCTCGTCTGCTCACGGGGACCCTCCTCAGGCGAGATTGTTTTTATATACGTATGGAACCCAAAAGTCAAATTGAGGAATCCCATCGGCAATCACCAGGGGCCAACAACGTAAGGACGGAGGGGAACGGTCAAGAAACACCGGGTGCCCCGAGCAAGAAGCGGTATCGTAAACATCGAAGAAGATAGATAGTATCCCTGTTGCAACTGAAACTTAAATGATATATGGTTGGGCGGTATCAATATACATCCCTTTTGAACAGGGGGGGGACATGACTGAACAGGAGTTTTTGAGAGATTTTCAGCAAAAGGTTGAAAAAAAACTGAGAGAAAACGAGATATCGGTGCTCCAGTACTGGCATGAGCGGATGGGAAGGGTAGTATCCATGAAGCCTGACGGAATCGCCTCTCTCCAGATGGAGATAACAAAGGTCCGTGATATGATGGAAAATCGGATAAAAACATTGAAGAAGGGTTAATATGAAAAGTATAGCAAATTTTCTATTCGAGACGGGAATGTTACAAAAGACACCGAGGTCGGGGTTCCAGTTCCTGGGATCCGGCTCGGAATCCGTAGCGGAACATGTTCTGCGAACAATCTTCATCGGCTATGCCCTGTGTAAACTGGATCCTGAGGTGGATGAATCAAGGGTCCTGAAGCTGTGTCTGCTTCACGATCTGCCGGAGGCACGGACCGGCGACATGAACTATGTCAACAAGAAATACGTGGAGGTAAATGAAAAGAAGGCCGTTGATGAACTTGCGAAGACTCTCTCCTTCGGAGACGAAATACAAAACAACATAAATGAATTCAATGAAAAAAAGACAAGGGAATCACTTGTGGCACACGATGCCGATCAACTGGCTCTGATTCTCCAGTTAAAGGAATATAGCGATCTGGGAAACAAATACAGCCAGGAATGGATAGACTTTGCCGTCAAGAGACTCTGCACGGACATCGCAAAAAAGCTGGCAGGAGTTATAACCGAGACAGATTCGTCAGAGTGGTGGTTCAAGGATAAGGGCGACTGGTGGGTAAATGCAAACAACACTGTGTAGGGTTCATCTCATGAAAAGCACGGTACCTGGATACCTGATTCTCCTGACACTGCTAGCCGCAGCGATATTTCTCGCCGGGTGCGCTACAAGCCGTCAAGACAGAGAACGAGCGGCCTCCCATGTTACGATGGGCACCGCTTACCTTGGATCCGAGCAATTCTCCCCGGCCCTCAGGGAATTCCTGATAGCGCAGCGTCTTTCGCCGAATGATCCGGAAATACATTACTATACCGGCCTTTCGTATTACGGAACCGGCCTCAAGGAAGAGGCCCAGCAGCAGTTCAAGACGGCCCTGTCCATAAAACAGGATTATTCGGAGGCACATACGTACCTGGGAATTATATATCTGGAAAAGGGTCTTTATGACAGGGCGATAGAGGAATTCGACCGGGCTCTTTCCAATATGCTTTATGAAACTCCCGCCATCGCACTGAACAATATCGGCTGGGCGTATTACAAGAAGGGGGACCCCCAGACCGCTCTCACAAAATACGAGGCAGCGCTCAGAAGAGAGCCTAACACCGTCATACGCCCTCTCATTCAGCAAAACAGGGGGATCGCATATCTTGCCGGGCATAACATCGACAAGGCCATATACTACCTGAAAAAATCGATCGATCGCGCCCCCGGCAGGGCTGATGCGCGCTACTGGTTAGGGATAAGTTACCTTGAAGGGGGAAACAGAGAAAAAGCAATTCAGGAGCTTCGCCTCGCCATTAAAACCAACCCGGAGTCAGAATTCGGATTAAAGTCACGGGAAAAACTGGACTCTCTCGTACCGTAGCTGTGCGGCAGGGTATTATAACTATATCGTGAAGCACTGCAGGTAAGTCTCTCGCTTTTATGCCGCTACAATCACTTGAATATATTGATATTCTTTAAGTTACGGCGATTTCCGGTTTTCTTGTCTTGACAGGGCAAGAATTTTACCTTAGATTTGGCGCGCTTTTTAATAGGGGAATACAAATATTATGGGATCCAAGAAAAAGACAAAATCCAGACAGATAAAGGCAAAACAGAGGAAAAAGAATACCCAGATATTTTATCTCTCCCTCATCATCCTGGTTGGTGTGGGATTTCTTCTCTTCTTCTTTCTTTCACTGTTCGATTACATATATCCTCCCGCCGGCGGGACCAAGAGTCCGGTGGTAACGGGGGAAAAGCAGAAGGTGAAACTCTATTTTTCCGATCTCAACGAACGGTTCCTCATTCCTGAAGAGCGGTACATCACAAAGAAGAAATCCCCGGACGATACAGTCAGGGCATTGGTAACGGCACTGATTGAAGGACCTCATACGGATCTGGTGAAGACCTTCCCGGGAGAAACAATCCTCAGGGGGGTGACCATAAAGAATGGAATCGCCTCTATAGATTTCGGCAGAAACCTGATCGACCTTCATCCTGGAGGAAGCGCCAGTGAAATGATGACCATCTACTCACTGACCAATACCCTTACTATCAATGTGCCATCTGTCAAGAAGGTTAAAATACTGATAGGTGGCAACAGCGTAGAGACGATCAAGGGGCATATAGACACGAGCAGCCCCTTCTCGGTAAACAGAGACATACTTGTAGAAAACCACTCGTAAGGGCACAACAATATCATGGCCGCCGGAAAACTTTCGAAAACAAGAACCATAGGGATCATTGCCCATATAGACGCGGGAAAGACCACCGTAACAGAGAGAATCCTCTACTACACGGGCAAAACCCACAAACTGGGCGAGGTGCATGACGGTGAAGCGGTCATGGACTGGATGGCACAGGAGCAGGAACGGGGGATAACCATTACCTCGGCCGTCACCACCTGCTTCTGGAAAGACTATGAGATACATATCATCGACACCCCCGGGCATGTCGATTTCACTATAGAGGTTGAGCGATCCCTCAGAGTCCTGGACGGGGTGCTCGCCGTATTCTGCGCCGTCGGGGGAGTGGAACCGCAATCTGAAACGGTATGGCACCAGGCGGACAAATATCACGTCCCCAAGATAGCATTCATCAACAAGATGGACCGGGTGGGTGCAGACTATTGGGGCACGATTCAGATGATGAGAGAGAGATTCAACTCCATCCCCCTTCCGATCCAGATACCCTATACAAAGAATGAAACCTTTCAGGGCGTAATCGATCTTATCGGCCAAAAATTGGTCACCTGGGATGAAGACACTCTCGGTCTGCGGTACGGCACGTCTGATATTCCTTCGGATATGCTGTCCGAAACGGAACAATACCGGGAAAAGCTCATTGAAACACTAGCGGAGATCGATGATGTCATCGCCGAAAAATATCTGGAGGGAACCGGGATTACCGAGAAAGAGCTTATTGACTCGGTCAGGAATGCGACCCTCTCTCTCAAAGTAGTGCCTGTTGTGTGTGGCACGGCCCTGCGCAACAAGGGGATTCAGCCGGTTCTCGATGCTGTCACTCATTTTCTCCCCTCTCCTGAAGATATGCCCCCCGTCGAAGGGATCAACCCCGTAACAAAAGAGGTTGAAAAACGCCGGAGCAGCGTCAAGGAGCCACTTTCGGCGCTCGCATTTAAGGTTATACTGGATGAGGGAAGAAAGATAACCTACATGAGGATATACTCCGGAAAAATAAAGGTGGGAGAGGATATCTACAATGCGAGCAAGGAAAAAAAGGAGAAGGTCTCCCGACTTCTGAAGATGCACTCCAACAAGCGGGAGCGTGTCTCCGAGGCCGGGGCCGGTGATATCATTGCGGTGGTAGGCCTGAAGGACACCTCCACGGGTGATACCATATGTGATGAAGCCCATCCGATCATCCTTGAACGAATAGAGTTCTACGAGCCGGTTATCAGTCAGGCCATTGAGGCTAAGACACCCGGAGATCAGGAACGGTTATTGTTCGCCCTTGAAAAACTGGCAAGCGAAGACCCCACCCTCAAGATCAAATATGATGACGAAACGGCACAGACGATTATCTCCGGAATGGGCGAACTCCACCTTGAGATAGTCATCGACAGACTCATACGGGAGTTTCACACCAATGTGAACATAGGCAAACCCAAGGTTGTCTACCGGGAAACGATAGAAAAAGATATACGGGTAGAGGAGATATTCGACCGGAAGCTTGGGGACAAAAAACACTTCGGCCATGCTATTCTGCACCTGGAACCCGGTGAAAGGGGAGAAGGCCTGGTGGTTAGCGATGAAATCAGCAGCGACGTTATTCCCCCTGAGTTTCACGCCATCATGGAAGAAGGCATCAGGGATGCAGCCCTCAGTGGTGCGATAGCCGGCTACCCGGTCGTCGATGTGACCATCCGTATGATTGGCGGCTCTTTCAGGGAAGGCGAATCAACGCAGTTGGGCTACAGGATAGCCGCTTCAACGGCCTTTTCAAACGGATGTTTACGCGCACACCCCGTCCTCCTGGAACCTATTGTTGAGGTGGATATCATAACACCGGGCGAATTCATGGGCGAGGTCATCGGAAACATCAACGCGAGGAAAGGAGAGGTGGAACGGATAAACCATAAAGATCCTATCAGCGAGATCAAGGCGCGTGTCCCCCTTAAACAGATGTTCGGATATTCGACCGACCTGCGGTCGGTAACCCAGGGAAGAGGAACCTTCTCGATGCAGTTTCTGAAATATGATAAGGCATAACCGTTCCCCCGAGGCGATTGCATGAGCCCTGACTTCTTTTACTCCACTGAACGTATACTGGGATACTTCTTCCGCATAAGCGCCCTGGTTGCGACCCCCTTCAGCTTTGACGATACCCTCCAGAAGATCCTGGATGAAGCGGTCGAGACGATGGGCTTTCACCGGGGTGTCATCTGTCTTCTGGATGAAGAAAAGGAGAATCTGGTCACCAAGGTTGTCAAAAATTACAACCCGGAAGAGGCAAAGAGGGCATTTTCACGAAAGCTGAACCTCGCACGGCACGATTGTCTCGTAACAAAAGTCGCAAAAACCGGCAGCTATATTGTCCTCGAAGATTCGGAAACAGACCCCCGGATGACACCCACAGACCGTAAACTCAGCAACCTCTATAGTGGAGGAGCAGAAGGCTTCTATTCGGCCTTCTGCGGGCCCCTCAGGATACAGGACGATATCATCGGCATCATAGCGGTGTGGTACGAGAGGAAGACCATATTCCCACCGGAAGTGATCAGCACCCTTATGACCTTTGCAAACCATATCAGCATTGTCATACATAACCTGCGGTTGTTTGAAGGCAATAACCAGAAAATAAACAGGCTGTTAATGTTGCAGGAAGCGGTATCCCAGCTGAATTCGAGTTATGCCCTTGATAAGATACACGAAACCGTGACAAGCAATGCCATCAGGATAGGGGAGGCAGACAAGGCCCTTCTCTACTTCCTGGACATTGAAAAGGGGAGATTCCTGATAAGCGACGGCAAGCAATTATTTTCGGATGAAAATAACGTATACTATCCGAAGATAGGAGACAGTATCATCCGGAAAGCCCTGGATGAGGAAACGATGATAACTCAGGCCCCGAACCAGAATGCGACCACACAGCCCATATTCGACGGCTACCCCTCCGAGATAGCCATCCTCCTGAATATCAAAAGTAAGTTCAAGGGCATCCTGTATCTTGGCAAAAAGCAGGGGGCCTACTCGCGAGACCAGAAAAGTCTCCTCAATATTCTTATTATCAACGCCGCCGTCTCATATGACAACGCAATCATGCACTCACAGCTTTCCCTCGAGGCAAAAACCCTAAAGACGGAAGTTGAGATGCTCAAGGAGAGAGAAAACCAGCTGTTGGGCTTTCATAATATCATAGGAAATTCGAGCAAGATGTTGGACATATTCCAAATGATAAAGGATGTCGCCCGACACGATACCAGTGTGCTCATACAGGGAGAAAGCGGTACGGGAAAAGAATTGATCGCCCGCGCTCTTCACCGGCAGAGCATGAGAAAATCAAAACCCTTCGTTGAAGTGAATTGCGCGGCGATACCCGGGACACTGCTGGAGAGTGAACTCTTCGGCTATGAGGCCGGTGCCTTCACTGATGCCAGGAAGAGAAAGATAGGACTCCTTGAACACGCAAGCGGAGGAACTTTTCTCCTGGATGAGGTCGGTGAGATGAATCCTTCAATACAGGCAAAATTTCTCAGAATGCTCGAAGAGAACCATATCCGCCGCCTTGGAGGCGTAGAAAATATCCCCATCGATGTCCGATTCATATTCTCTACCAACAGGGATCTGAGTCATATGGTCAGTGAAGGGACCTTCCGCGAAGATCTTTTCTACAGGATAAGTGTTGTTCCTATCAGTATACCGCCCCTGAGGGATAGGATCGAAGATATCATGCCGCTGGCCTATCACTATATCGAAGAGTTCAACACGAAATTGAACAAGAGCGTGAAGGGGTTTACAGCCGACGCGGAGAAACTTCTCAAAAAATACCAATGGCCGGGAAATGTCAGGGAACTGAAAAACATTATCGAAAGGGTCATGATCCTTCAAAGTATAAGCAACCTCATTACTTCTGACAATATTCCCGCAGAGATCAAGGCCGGGGCAACTCAGATGCGGGCGATACATACCGGTGATCTTGCTCTCATGAACGCCCCTTACCCGGCAGACTACAGAAGTGCGATAGATGCATTGACCAATAAGATCAAAAAAGAGATCCTTGGGAAGGCCCTTGAGGTCAACCGCGGCAATAAGGCAGCTGCGGCACGCCAACTTGGCATCTCGCGATATACCCTCATACGTGAACTCAAAAAACTGGAAACCAACAGCCTTTCGGACGTCACCACCCCGTAGAGGTGCGATATACGAACGAGTGGTTCTATATCTGCACACTTTGCGTTCTTTTGCTCCCCCCAGCCCCCCCCATGCGTGCCTTTCTGTGCGATAAGGGCACACCTCAGAAGAACCATTAACTAAGATCTCTGCGAATCCCTCCCTTATTAACACCACACGATATGGTATGTTATCGAGTCGCTTTCATAACCACCCTGATTCTTTAGACAATTCAAAAAATATATTTTTGTCGGCAAGCCTCATTCTGGCACCATTGTTGCGTATGCAAATGAACAAGTTCTTTAGATGGTCTTGGGCACGTGAAGAGAGTCTCATGGACAACACGATAAAGAGAAATGAATCAGAGCAGGGCTCTGAAGAAAAAAATTCGGGTTCTCGGGAGCTCGATAAAGATCAGGATACAAGGCAGCCGGCTATTTTGACGTCATCGTACGATGATGCGGATAGGGATGTTGGAAAGAAGAGATCGAAAAATGCCGGTCTGAGCGAGGAGTTTTTCCTCTCGGATCTTTCGGGAGACTGAGATATTTGCCGGTGGGTGGTTTTACTGTTCCCTCCTTTCCGCTCACCGGCCCCCCCATTAATTCGGGGGATGAAGATAACAGTTAGAGAGTTTTTTATGTCGGTGGGTGGTTTTATTTTCCCTCCTTTCCGCTCACCGACCCCCCCCCCTAAACCCGGGGAATGTGACATGTAGTATTATTTTGGCTTTATATGCCGGTGGGTGGTTTTATTTTTCCCTCCTTTCCGCTCACCGGCCCCCCCCCATGTATGAATCTGAGAGATCTATTTCCCATCTTCTCTCTGTTTATATAGTGGGTGGCCGAAGGGCTTTTCGCCTTTTGCCACCCGCCGCATTACAAAAAAGTTTTTATTTGATTATCAGACATTAAACCTGAAATGCACGATGTCTCCATCACCAATGGGGTGTTCTTTCCCTTCTATTCCAACAAGGCCTTTCTCCTTTGCAGCAGACATGCTCCCCACCCTTACAAAATCTTCGTAATGCAGTACCTCTGCCCGTATAAACCCTCGTTCCATGTCGGTGTGTATCTTTCCGGCGGCATGAGAAGCACTGGTGCCTTCCGGAATCGTCCAGGCACGAAGTTCTGAACCCACTGTGGTGTAGAAAGTTATCAGGCCTAAGAGATTGTAACCGGTCCTGATCAGTTTCTGAAGCCCTGATTCACGCAGACCAAGATCTTCAAAAAACTCTCGTCTGTCCTCCTCCGGGAGCGCAGCTATCTCCGCCTCCATGTCACCACAGATAACGATCGCCTCCGATCCGGCCGACCGCGCTATCTCCTCTACGGCAGCAACGTATCCACTTTCCCCCTTTAATTCAGATTCACCGACATTGGCAACGTACAAGACCTTCTTGGCCGTAATAAAGTTCACCTCTCTCAGCATGATCTCCTCTTCGAGGTTCAGCCCTATATTTCGTACGGGGACGCCCCTCCCCAGGGATTCGCGTACCCGGTGATACAGTTCCACTTCACGACAGTTCCCCTTGTCTCCCCCTCGTGCCGATTTTTCCAGCTTTTGTATCCGCTTTTCAGCGGTCTCAAGGTCAGCCAGGAGCAGTTCCATCCCGACGACCTCAATATCACCGGCAGGATCGATGACTCCGTGAACATGAGCCACATCGGGATCATCAAAACAGCGTACGACATGCACGATCGCATCCACATCCCGTATATTGCCGAGAAACTTATTTCCCAGACCCTCGCCCCTGCTCGCCCCCTTTACCAGGCCGGCGATGTCAACAAACTCCATTGTCGTAAAGGTAACCTTAGGAGGATGTATGATTCCAGCGATACACTCAAGCCTTGGATCGGGAACAGAAACAATACCAATATTGGGATTGATCGTGCAGAAGGGGTAATTCGCCACCTCGGCACCGGCAGCGGTGAGGGCATTAAAGATGGTGGACTTCCCGACATTCGGAAGACCTATGATACCGCACCTGAAACCCATATCACGCTCCTTTCTTTCTGAGGCTGGAGGAGGGGTCACGATAATGAATGGTTTTTGTATTTTTTTTTACTATGCCTGTCAAGCCATAAAAAAAGGGGGTGGAAAAATCCACCCCCTTTATCATTGAAGACTATGAATCC
>CAYXUH010000012.1:0-2171 GCA_964468685.1 uncultured Syntrophaceae bacterium
TCTTTCAGATTCACGGCGTGACCCTCGATTCGGACATTCTCCTTTGCCGCAACGATCTTTTTGTCATCCTCCAGATCTTTTATGGCCTTGTTGAAGAGCTTGGGATCGATAAATCCTCCGAGGGTGGTTCTCAGTTCCTCCCTGGAGATGCCCTCCTTCAGGGGATATTTCTCATGGTATGCCGCTATTTCCGACAGCACCCGGTCCTGGAAATCCCCGTATGTCCGGGAGGAGATAACCCTGCGTTCGTCGCGGTCGATCAGGAGGGCCTTTTTCTCAGACAGCATTTTCTCAAGGATCTTTTCCTGCTCGCTCGGTGGAAGGCCGGTCCGTATCGCGAGGCTCAGGCCTGGGATGCCCTCGATACCGGCCCTTTCCAGTATGATGTCTGTTTTCTCCTCCCCTGTCCCCTGATCGAGCTTTTCCACTTCGCCGGGTGTCGAATGCTTCCTGCGTTTTTTTGCGAGGGGATCCGTGATTTCACCCCCCCCGACCGTGGTAATCGGAGAGTAGCTCCTGATGACAAATCGGTCTCCCGACATAGCCACCACGGGAGTTTCGGGGATCACCTGCGCGTAGGTCTCTTCCCCCGGCTCCAGTTCGTCCCTGTCCGGTAGTATGATCCTCGAAATTGTTTCGCTGGTCCCCGTGTGGAATCTGACAAGCGCCCGGTTTTTCAGTTTCTTCCTCGCGCTGGCAAGGTATCTCATGCGAATATCCAGTCGGTCGGATGCCTCGAAGGTGGAGGGGCGAGTGAGGACGAACCCCCGCTCTATTGTCGTGCGGTCAGTTCCCTGGAGGTTGATGGCGGTCCTCTGACCGGCCTGAGCCTCCTCTGCGGTCTCGTTGTGGACCTGAATGCCCCGTATCTTTGCCTGCCCCCCGGACGGCATGATCTCGACGGTGTCTCCAACCCGTATCTTCCCGGAGGCAAGCGTTCCGGTTACCACCGTGCCGAACCCCTTCATGGTGAATACACGGTCCACGGGAAGCCTGAAGAGACCCGAATCCGTTCTCTCCTCCAGAGTGGATATAATTTCGCTGAGTGCCTGAAGGAATTCCGGGAGTCCGGCGCCGGTAACCGATGACAGCGGAATGATCGGGGCTCCCTCTAGAAAGGTTCCCTCAAAGAAGCTTCTGACGTCTTCCTGCACGAGGGCGAGCCAATCCTTGTCCACCATGTCTATCTTCGTGAGGGCCACGATCCCCCTCTTAATACCGAGGAGTTCGCATATTTCGAAATGCTCCCGCGTCTGCGGCATGACACCTTCGTCCGCCGCGATTACCAGGGCAACCAGGTCGATTCCCCCGGCGCCGGCGACCATGTTCTTCACGAATTTTTCATGACCGGGGACGTCCACGATACCGATCTTCTCCCCATTCGGAAGGACAAGGGGCGCGAATCCCAGCTCGATCGTAATCCCGCGCTCTTTTTCCTCCTTGAGCCGGTCCGTATCTACGTTGGTGAGGGCCTTTATGAGGGAGGTCTTCCCGTGATCGACATGTCCCGCTGTGCCTAAGATGATGTGTTTCATGGTTCCCGTCCGATGGCCTTGGCTGTCTGTTGCAGGAATAACAAAAACGTGCGCTTTACACAAGGGGATTGTCTGTGCCGATGGCTCTTGTGCCGTACAATCCCTTTTTGTAATATCATGGTGAGTATGTTATAAATCGCCGCTGACTATGAGAATCATTGGCCTTGATTACGGAGACAAAAGAATAGGAGTGGCGGTCTGTGACGAGCTGGGTATAACCACCAGAGGGATTGCCACGATTGCCAGGAAATACTGGAAGCGGGACATCGAACAGATCGCCGCGCTTGTAAAGGAGTATGCCGCCCAGATGATCGTCGTCGGGTATCCCGTCAGACTGGATGGTACGGAAGGAATCCAGTGCGAGAAGGTGAACGGGTTTGCCGACGCCCTTGAGGCGGGTGTCTGTGTGCCTGTTGTAAAATGGAACGAGGCCCTCTCCACGAAAGAGGCAGAAGATCTGCTCAGAGAGGCGGATGCGAATCACAGAAAGAAGAGGGCGGTTGTTGACAGAATGGCAGCAGCCATTATTCTCCAGGACTATCTGGATCATAACCCGAAATCTTTGGGGGAGAATTCCCCTGAAACTTGAGACCACGACCCCCCAGAGAGAACAGAAAAGATGATCAGAAAATGGCT
>CAYXUH010000012.1:2271-27972 GCA_964468685.1 uncultured Syntrophaceae bacterium
AAACTTGAGACCACGACCCCCCAGAGAGAACAGAAAAGATGATCAGAAAATGGCTCAACAAAGTTAAGACCACAGGCATGACACACGCGGCGGGCGTAGCCCTGAAGGTGATCAGGAAATGGCTCAAGACGGGCGCGACCATGGGTATGGCTCGCGCGATGGCCGTGTCTCTGAAGATGCGGGGACGATGGCTTAAAGCGGGCGCGGCCATAGGCGTGATGTGCGTGATGGTTGCAGCCCTCCTGTGCCTGATTTTCTACAATTATGCCAGCAGCCCGATAGATTTTCAGTACCGGGAGGTTACCGTAGAGATACCCCGAGGTGTTTCCTTTGCTGAGACAGCCGATATTCTGGAAGAAGCGGGGCTGATAAGACATAAATGGGGGTTCTATCTCCTGGCGCGTGTAACGGATGTCTCCAAACACATTCAGGCGGGCGAGTATGACCTGCGTAGTTCCATGAGCCCGACGTCCGTGTTGGAAAAACTGGTAAAGGGAAAGGTCAAGGGGTATCAAGTTTTCATCCCGGAGGGATTTACTCTGCGCCGAATAGCCACCCGTCTCGAAAACCAGGGGCTTGCCGACCAAGAGGTGTTTGTCAGCCTTGCGTCGAACAGTAATCTGCTGTCATCCCTCGGAATAGAGGGGGAAAGTGCCGAAGGATATCTCTTCCCCGATACCCACACGCTCAATAAGTCAATGGGTGAGGAGGGAATTATACGGTTTATGGTGCGGCAGTTCAGGCGAGCCGTGACACCCGGCATGCTGGAGAGGGCGGATAAACTGGGCCTTACGGAGGATGAGGTTGTGACCCTTGCCTCTATTGTCGAAAAGGAGGGAGGGCCACAGGAGGAAAGGTCTCTGGTATCAGCTGTTTTTCATAACAGGCTGAAGAGAGGCATGAGACTACAGAGCGACCCGACAGTCATTTACGGCATTGAGGATTTTGACGGCAATATCAGGAAATCTGATCTTGAAAAGAAGACGCCTTACAACACCTACCGGATAAAAGGTTTGCCCCCCGGACCTATCTGTAATCCGGGGCTGGAAGCGATTGAGGCCACCCTCTATCCGGCGCCCGTAGATTTTCTCTATTTTGTATCGATGAACAATGGTTCCCACCACTTCTCATCTAATCTGAAAAACCACAACGAAGCAGTCCTAAAATATCAAATTAAAAGAAAAAAATAGCGGTTTTTTTCCTTGACAAAACCACCGCGCGCTCTTATAGTTCGAGCTAGTGGAGCAAAGTGGATAATTGTGGAGGATCTAATCATTGTCTGTATTTAGGGGAAGATATTATCACACGATCGATGAAAAGGGGAGAGTCATCTTCCCGGCCAGGCTCTGCCAGGTCTTTACGGAGAAGTATGATGATCGGATGGTAATAACGAACTGGGATGGTTGTCTCCTGGTCTTTCCTTACACAGAGTGGACTGTGATAGAGGAAAAGGTCTTTGCGCAGTCCATAATCAGAAAAGAGGTGCGGGCGTTTCAGCGCCTCTTTATGTCGGGTGCTGTGGATTGTTCTTTCAATGAGCAGAGGAGGGTGCTGATACCGCCTGCCCTCAGGGAGTACGCGAAACTTGAGAAAGAGATCGTCATCGCCGGGATGGGACGGAGCATAGAGATCTGGAACAGGGAGCGCTTTGAGAAGGAACTCGACAACTCCAGCCAGAACATTGAGGGCTTCAGCGATTACATGGCTGATCTGGGGATATGATACGGGCCTTTTCTCATGAACCGGTTATGCTCAAAGAGACAGTTGACTCGCTGGATTGCACCCCGGGCGGCGTATATTTCGACGGGACGCTCGGGGGTGCGGGGCACGCATATGAGATCCTGGTAAGGACTGACCCGGACGGGGTTCTTATCGGTGTCGATCGTGATGAAGACGCACTTTCCGCGTCCGCGCGCAGGCTTGAGCCCTTCGGGGATCGGGCGCTGCTTGTAAAGGGAAATTTCGCGGATATCGGCAAAATAGTGTCGGAACTGGGTTTCCAAGGGGTTCACGGAATCCTGCTGGATCTGGGGGTTTCGTCCCACCAGTTCGACACCCCTGACAGGGGGTTTAGTTTTTCTCTGGACGCGCCGCTCGATATGAGGATGGATCAGCAGGGTGGCGTGACGGCATTTGACATAGTGAATGGGTTTCCGGAGGAAAAACTGAAGAAGATCATAAAAGAGTATGGCGAAGAGATGATGCCCGGAAGGATTGTACGTGCAATTTCGGAAAGGCGGAAGCTGTCTCCCATAGAAACGACGGGCGAACTTGCCGCGATTATTGCAGCCGCGCTGCCCGGCCGTTTGAAGAAAAAGAGGATACATCCCGCCACAAAGACCTTTCAGGCCCTCCGAATTGCCGTCAATAATGAGCTGGAGAATCTCCATGCCGCGATAGAAAGCGGAATCGATATTCTGGAAGAGGGGGGGAGGATTTCCATTATAGCATTTCATTCGCTCGAAGACAGGATGGTGAAGAATCTGTTCCGCTCCTGGGAGAAGGGATGTATCTGTCCCCCCGATCTTCCGGTGTGCAATTGTAACAGGAAAAGCAAACTGAGGGTTTTGACCAAGAGGCCCGTTATGCCGGGGGAAGCGGAGATCATGTCCAACCCGAGGGCACGAAGCGCCCGGTTGAGAACGGCGGTAAGGATCTGAGCATGTCGGTAAATAGTAAAAAAAGGGGCGGAGCGAGGATTTTCCGCTTTATAGTTATCGGGCTTTTGTTTATGACCGCCCCGCTTACTTTCGTATGGCTTCGTATCGGTATTACGAACATCGATTATCAGATAGCCGGAGAGATGAACCGAAGGGATATCCTTTTGGAGGAAAATAAAAAATTGAAGGTTGAGATCGCGACACTCAAATCTCCCCACAGGATAGAATCCATTGCCCGGGCCAAGCTCGGGATGCATTATCCGGAAAGGGGTCAGGTGATTTTCTTACGATGAGTGCGAAATCGAGAAAATGGCTGAGAGTCAGAGTAGCGTCGATACTGATTTTTTTCCTCGTGCTGTACGTGGCACTGGTAGCGAGGGCGTTTCAGCTTCAGGTTGTTTCAGCGGAGACGCTGGGAAAACTTGCCGACCGTCAGCACAAGAAGAGCCTGACACTGTATCCGGAGAGAAGGTTTATATTCGACAGAAACGGGCAGAAGCTCGCGGCTACCGTCATGGTAGATTCCGTCTACGTCGATCCCTCGAGTGTTCAGGATCGACGGAAGGTTGCATCGAAGCTTTCGTCCATACTGGGGGTAAAGAGGCAGAAGATCGTAAAAGCGCTTTCAAACCAGGGAAGTTTCCGCTGGGTTGCCCGAAAGATCTCTCCGGTGGGAGCGGAGCGTATTCGTGCCTTAAAGCTGGAAGGTGTGCATCTGGTACGGGAACCCAAAAGATTTTATCCGCACAGAGAGATGGCATGCCATCTTCTCGGATTTGCCGGTCTGGATTCCACCGGTCTCGAAGGCCTGGAATTGAAATACGACGAATACCTGAAGAGTGTTCCCAAGGAGGTAGTGTGGGGCAGGGATGCGCGGGGGCACAAAATCTATCTTGATGATGAATCAGGTGGTACGGTGGCTGGCAGGAGTTGCAGTCTTTTTCTGACCATCGACAGCAAGATTCAGTATATCGTTGAATCTCAGTTGCGAAGTGCCGTGGAGCGGACCGGCGCCAAGGGGGGAAGCGTTATCGTTATGGATCCCCGGACAGGTGAGATCCTGGCGATGGCCAACGGGCCACGGTTCAACCCCAATGCCTTTTCCATATATCCGGCTGACGCCAGGAGGAACAGGGCCGTCACCGATTGTTTTGATCCCGGGTCGGTATTCAAACCCTTCGTCGTCGCTGCCGCCCTTGAGGAAAACCTCGTCAAGGAAACGGATGTGTTCAATTGTGAAGATGGCTCCTATGTGGTGGGCGACCGAGTTATCCATGAGGCCCAGAATGAGAAATTTAAAGAACTTACCCTGTCGGAGATTCTCAAATATTCCAGTAATATAGGTACGATCAAAATCGCCGAGATGCTCGGAAAAGAAACGTTTCACCAGTACGTCACGATGTTTGGTTTCGGTTCAAAAACGGGGGTCGATCTTCCCGGAGAGTCAGCGGGAATCCTGAGGGACCCGCGTGACTGGCAGGACGTTGACTTTGCGACTATGGCCTTTGGCCAGGGCATTTCCGTGACCTCAATGCAATTGGCCAGCGCGATGTGTGCCATAGCAAACGGCGGTGTCCTGATGAAGCCGCATGTTGTCCGGTGCCTGGTGGACAAAAAGGGCGTGGTGGTAAAGGAATTTGAGCCTGTCGCACTCAGGAGGGTTATATCCACGGAGACCTCAAAGAGAGTTACATCAATCCTTACCGATGTGGTGGAGGGCGAGGGGGGGACCGGAAAGAACGCCCGCATCGTCAATCTTTCCGTGGCGGGGAAAACGGGGACATCGCAAAAGTTCGATTTCTCCTCGGGGCGCTACTCCTCCGAAAAGGTGGAGGCATCTTTCATGGGGTTTTTCCCTGCCGAGGATCCTCAGATGGTGATCCTTGTCGTGTTGGATGAACCGAAGAGCGACAGATGGGGCGGGGCAGCTGCCGCGCCCGTTTTTAAAAAGGTTTCTGAACAGATATTGAGTTGTTCCAGTGGCAGCATGGATGTGCGGGAGACTGCCGCCGGTGAAGAGATCGAGGAAGCAAAGATAATCCAGGCGTCAACCATGACGGATATAGTCTATCACGACACCAAAGACGATGAATCGGTCATCCCTGATTTCGAGGGCATGTCCTTACGAGAGGTCCTGAGGGTCGCTCAGAGCAGGGGGATAGAGGTAAAGGCTGCCGGAAGCGGCTGGGCTATGAATCAAAAACCGGCCCCGGGTGTCCCGATAAAGGGAAACCAGCCCTGCTACGTTCTGTTTGACAGGGGGGGATGAAAAGGACGGCCAACACATGATGAAACTTTCAGGCCTGCTGAATGGAGTGGATATTCTTGATATATCGGGAGATGTTTCAGGGAATGCCTCCGGCCTGTGCTATGATTCAAGGAAGTGCGAGAAAGAATCCGTTTTTGTTGCTATTTCAGGTGCCCAGTTCGATGGTCGTGATTTTGTGCGCGACGCGGTGAAGAGGGGGGCACGGTATGTCGTATATGATAAAGGCAGTGCGCCCACCTTACCAAGCGTGGCCTGCATAAAAGTGAGTGAGAGCCGTCTGGCGCTGGCCAGGCTCGGGAAAAATTTTTACAGCAATCCCTCTCGTGATATCTGCCTGATCGGGGTCACTGGAACGAACGGTAAAACGACGGTGACCTATCTCCTGGAGTCTATTTTAAAATCTGCCGGATTTTCCGTCGGGGTTACGGGGACTGTCAATTACCGGTACGGCGGCATGGTATTCCCGGCGTCGCACACAACGCCTGAGGCGCTCGATCTGCAAAGGATGCTCAGAGAAATGGTTGATGCGGGGGTGACACACGTCGTGATGGAGGTTTCATCTCACGCAATCGATCTGAAGAGGATCTATGGGTGCGAGTATGACCTCGGCATATTCACAAACCTCTCCCGTGAACATCTCGACTATCATCGCACGATGGAAGAGTACTTTCTGGTTAAAAAGAGGTTTTTTGATGATGTAATCGGTGAGCGCCCGGCGATTGTGAACGGTGATGATCCATGGGGCGCGAGGCTCCATAAAGAGATACAGTCGTCGGCGATTACCTTTGGTGTGGACGGGCCGTGTGACGTATCGCCCCTCGATGTTGTTCTTTCCATAGATGGTATCGATGCGAGAATCCGAGGAGGCGACGGGGAGTTCTCAATATCCTCCTCTCTCGCCGGAAGGTTTAACCTCTCTAACATCCTCGCCGCTACGGCGGCAGCGCTGTCGCTTGGTATACCGCAGGGGGATATCAGTTCGGGGATAAGGGCCCTCGATGTCATTCCCGGTCGCCTGGAGAGGGTAAGCGAACCCGGCAAGCCCATGGTGTTTGTGGATTATGCTCATACCGGAGATGCCCTGGAGAAGGTGCTCGAAACCCTCTCCGAGTTTAGAAAAAAGAGGATCATAACCGTCTTTGGATGCGGGGGTGACCGGGACCGTACGAAGAGGCCCAGTATGGGGAACATTGCGGCAACTCTGAGTGACCTGGCCATCATTACCTCGGATAACCCGAGGACGGAGGACCCCTTAAGGATCATGGCTGAAATAGAGAGAGGTATCGAGGCTGGTTCAACCAGATACGCTCCTGAAGATATCACGAGCGGCTTTATGGGAAAGGGATACACGATTGTCGCTGATCGGGGGGAGGCTATAGCCCTGGGGGTATCTGTTGCCGATGACTCGGATATTGTGCTGGTAGCGGGGAAGGGGCATGAAGACTATCAGATTATAGGGACCCGGAGGCTTCCTTTTGACGACAGGGTGGTTGTCAGAGAGGCCCTTTCCACCCGCAGGGCGGGAGGTGTGCGATGAAACGGAGAAAATCTCCACTACTGGGAACGGGAGAGATGGTAACGGCTACAGGGGGAACCCTTATCAGGGGAAATCCTGAAGGTGTATTTGAGGGATTGTCCAGGGATTCAAGGGATGTGGTCAGAGGCAATCTCTTTGTCCCCCTTGTGGGGGATACATTCGACGGTCATGATTTTATCCCGGATGCGGTGAAAAAGGGTGCCGCCGGGCTGCTCGTTCAGAGAGGGGCGAAGGAGATATCGGAGGAAGTCTCTGGCGGTGCCTCTGTGATTCTCGTTAACGATACCCTGCGCGCACTGGGTGATATAGCCAATCTGTGGAGACACAAATTCATAATTCCGGTTGTGGCGGTTACGGGAAGCTCCGGCAAGACAACAACGAAAGAAATGATAGCCACAGTGGCAGGGCTTTCCGGGCCTGTTTTAAAAAACAAGGGGAATTACAATAACCTTGTGGGACTCCCTCTCAGTCTCCTTGATTTGAGTGTCGAACATGAAATGGCGGTCGTTGAGTTGGGGGCCAACAAGAGGGGGGAGATAGCCAGGCTTGCGACCATTGCCGATCCCGACATCGGCGTTATCACCAATATAGGGCCCGCCCACCTGGAGTGGTTCGGATCTCTTGATGTTGTCATGGAGGAGAAGGGTGACCTCTTTCTCAATATGAGGAATGACGGGGTCGCGATCATCAACAGAGATGATCCGTATTCAAGGGTGCTGGCCGATCGGTGGTGGGGAAGAAACATCAGTTTCGGTATTGATGAGAATGCATTTGTCCGAGCCGAACGCATCTTTATGAGGGGTGAGCGTGGTATCAGCTTTACGCTTAATATGGGCGGGATAGGCAAGGGAATCGATATGGCTGTCGTCGGCAGGCACAATATATACAATGCCCTGGCCTGCGCGGCTGCCTGCTCGGCCATGGATATAGGATACGACGTCATCTGTGAAGGTCTGTCGGCATTCAGGCAGATAGAGGGGCGCATGGATATTCACCGGCTGAAGGACGGGGGTACCGTCATTGATGATACCTACAATGCAAACCCTGCATCGGTGATGGAAGCCCTTAAGACACTGGGTGATCTCAAGGGGAAAAATGAGAGCATCGTGATTCTCGGAGATATGCTCGAGTTGGGGGAGGAGGCCGGGAGACTGCACGAGGATGTCGGAAGAGCCATAGCCGATACCGGTGTGAGCAACCTGTTCCTCAAAGGAGAATTCTCGCAGTCCGTGGCAAAGGGGGCTGTAGAGAATGGCTTCAGCGAAGATCATATATATTTTGCCGAGACACCGGACAAGGTCATGGGTGTGCTTCATTCACTGGTGCGGGAGAGGGACTGGATACTGGTAAAGGGATCGAGAAGGATGAAAATGGAAGAATTCCTCCACGCGATACTGGAAGAATTCGGGTAGTGATCCTTTAAAATTTCCGCGCCCTGCCAGTTGTGTGAGATGGTGTGGAAATACTTTATATAGTTGTTAATTTATTGTAAACCACTACATGGTGTAGTATATAAAATAAAATCGTTGTGTCTTGCCGATATCCGGTACCGTGGGGCGTAACACCAGGGGAGTACATATGATCTATCATTTCCTATATCCACTGAGCGACACGTATTCGTGGCTTAATGTGTTTCGCTACATAACGTTCAGGACGATATATGCAGCGATAACCGCCTTGGCCCTATGTTTTGTACTCGGTCCCTGGGTGATCGGCAGACTTCAGTCACTCAATATCAAACAGCCGATCCGCGATGATGGTCCCAACTCTCACCTTTCAAAAGAGGGTACACCCA
Source organism: uncultured Syntrophaceae bacterium (assembly GCA_964468685.1). Lineage (GTDB taxonomy): Bacteria > Desulfobacterota > Syntrophia > Syntrophales > UBA2210 > UBA6078. The sequence goes on from CAYXUH010000012.1 coordinate 10,533, forward strand.
CTATGGGCGGGATACTGATCATTTTCTCTGTCGTCGTATCGACCCTCCTGTGGGCAAAACTCACTGTGGGCTATATCTGGATTGTGCTGATGGTGACGGTGGGATTCGGTCTCATCGGTTTTTGTGATGATTACCGGAAGTTATCAAATGGGAGCAAGGGAGTTTCGGGGAAAGTCAGGCTTTTCGCGGAGATTATGGTAGCCCTCTTTGTAAGCATTGTCTTGTATCTGAATCCCGCCTTCAGCTCGAACCTTACCGTGCCCTTCTTCAAGACCCTTCTCCCCGATCTTGGCTGGGGGTACGTGATCCTTTCCACGTTTATTATCGTGGGCGCGGCAAATGCGGTCAACCTTACCGACGGGCTTGACGGTCTTGCCATAAGCCCGGCAACGATATGCTTTGCAACCTATCTCCTCTTTGCCTACTTTGCCGGAAACGTAAAGCTTTCCGGGTACCTCCAGATACCTTATGTGGCGGGGGTCGGGGAGCTTTCGGTTTTCTGCGGGGCGATGGTCGGGGCCGGAATCGGTTTCCTCTGGTACAACACTTACCCCGCTCAGATATTCATGGGTGATGTGGGGTCGCTCTCGCTGGGGGGCGCCCTGGGGACGGTAGCCGTTCTTACGAAACAGGAGGTTCTTCTCGCCATCGTGGGGGGCATTTTTGTGGTTGAGACGGTTTCGGTTATTTTTCAGGTGGGCTGGTTCAAGATGTCCAATGGGGATCGTATGTTCAGAATGGCACCGATACATCACCACTTTGAACTGAAGGGATGGGCGGAACCCAAGGTTATTGTGCGTTTCTGGATTATCTCCGTCATCCTTGCGCTTATCGCCATTAGTACGTTGAAATTACGGTAGGGAGAAGCGTTTCGAGTGTCGGGCAGTTGCGGGTGAGTATTCATGGACCTGGATGGGAAAAGAGTCCTGGTAGTTGGCCTAGGCAGGACGGGCGTGGCGACGGCCAGGTTTCTCCTCGAGAGAGGGGCCAGGGTCATGGTTGCCGATGAGAAGCCGGTCTGTGAGCTCGGAGATGCCATAGATGCCCTTGGTGGAGCGGGGGAGGTGGAAGTGGGGATCGGGCAGGACGATGTGGACGTTCTTTTACGGACGGACCTGATCGTGCCCTCACCGGGTGTACCGCCGTTCAACCCCCTGCTCGCGGAGGGGGCGAGGAGAGGTATCCCGATTGTAAGCGAACTGGAACTCGCCTCGGGCTATGTAAAAAAACCGATCATTGCGATTACCGGCACCAACGGAAAGACGACAACAACGACCCTGGTGGGTGAGATACTGGTGCACTGCGGCAAGAGGGTCTTTGTCGGCGGTAATATAGGCACTCCGCTCATATCGTACGCGCGCGGCGGGCAGGAGGACGATTACGTGGTGCTGGAAGTCAGCAGCTTCCAGTTGCAGTGGGTCAGGCACTTTCACCCCTTTATAGCGATGCTTCTGAATGTGAGCTGCGACCACCTCGATTATCACGGTTCTCTTGAAGAATACCGGTCCGTCAAGGAACGGATATTCGCGCGTCAGGGCGGCGAAGATGTGGCTATACTGAATGCGGATGATCTTGCATCTGAGGATATTGCAAAGTGGTTGCCGACCGAACATATCGTGTACTTCAGCTCATCGTCAACGCTGGATGAGGGGATTTTTGTCGACGGTGAGTCGCTGAGGTACCTCGGTGCGGGAATAGATGAACAATACCCCATTGGGCAGATACGGCTGCGCGGCGTGCATAACCTGGAGAATGTAATGGCCGCCGTCGTTGCCGCGAGGATTTGCGGCTGCCCGCCCGGGGGGATTATCGATGCCCTGAATGGGTTTTCCGGCATCCCTCACCGGATAGAATTTGCCGGGATGGTAGATGGCGTGGAGTATTACGATGACTCCAAGGGGACAAACGTGGACGCGGTGTATCGGGCCCTGGGATCATTTCCCGGCCCGGTGATTCTCCTCCTGGGGGGCAGATACAAGGGCGGGGATTTTGGAATATTGGCACAACTGATACGGGAACGGGTCAGGGCCTTGATCGTCTTCGGCGAGGCAGCAGAAACGATAGAAGCGATGGTCGGCGGGATTGTAAAGACCGAGCGTGCCGAAACCCTGAAGGAGGCCGTCGGCATGGCCCGAGACAGCGCGTCATCCGGTGACGTAGTACTTCTGTCGCCGGGCTGCTCAAGCTTTGATGAGTTCAAGAACTATGAGGAACGAGGATCCGTCTTCAAGGGTATCGTTGAACGGATGGATCCCGAAGGGCGTAAGGGGATATGGGCAAACAGTCTTCAATAACGGGCGGTAGACCGGACATCACGCTCCTTATCGTCACGATGATCCTCCTCGTCATCGGGACGGTGATGATCTACAGCTCGAGTTCCATAATCGCTCTGGAGAAACACGGCGACGGGTACCACTATATCAAGAAACAGATCGTGTTTGTCCTGCTCGGGCTTGGTGTCATGGCAGGGGCGTCCAAGGTGCCGTATCGGCACTGGAGAAAGCTGGCGTATCCCGCCGTGCTCGTATCAATAGCCCTGCTGGCCCTCCTCATTGTTCCGGGTTTCGGGACAAAGGTTGGGGGGGCCACCCGGTGGTTTCGCGTGGGGGGTATCTCTTTCCAGGTGTCCGAGATGGTGAAGGTTGCGCTGGTTATATTCCTGGCCCACTACCTCACGAAGAAGATCATGCATGTAAAGGAATTTTCACGTGTCTTCATAATTCCGCTGGTCATACTGCTGATTATCCTCGGCCTTGTGCTGTGCCAGCCGGATTTCGGCGCGGCCGTCATCATGGTGATGGTCTTTATGCTGATGTTCTACCTGGCGGGGAGCCGTATTACGTATCTCGCCGGTCTTGCGGCGACGGCGATTCCCATGGGAGCAATTCTGATCATGCAGGAAAGCTATCGCATGCGAAGGCTGCTGTCCTTCCTCAATCCTTGGGAAGACCCGGACAGAACGGGATTTCAGATAATACAATCGTTCATTTCCTTCGGTTCCGGCGGAACTTTTGGCGTGGGGCTCGGAAACAGTATGCAAAAGCTCTTTTACCTCCCCGAACCGCACACGGACTTCATCCTTTCGGTGATCGCCGAGGAGGGCGGTTTTTTCGGGGTCGTGATCGTCGTTCTCTTGTTTTCCACCCTTGTTATCCGCGGTTTCATGATCTCCTTTCGCTGCAAGAATCTGTTCGGTATGCTTCTGGCCTCCGGCCTGACCGCGGTCATCGCACTGGAGGTGTTTATCAATATGGCGGCTGTCATGGGACTCGTTCCCACGAAAGGGCTGGTGCTCCCCTTTCTCAGTTACGGGGGAACCTCGCTGATGATGTGTATGATGCTTGTCGGGATATTACTGAATATATCCTCTCACCAGGAAAGGAACGAGGGTGATACGGAGACCCCATGACCGGGACAGTAGGGGAAAAAGACCGTCTGAAACATCCGATTGTGGATCATCCTTGGTATGCATATGAAGAAGAGAGGGGTCAGAGTCATTATAGCCGGTGGGGGCACCGGGGGGCATTTGTTTCCCGCTGTCGCAATCGCCGAGGAATTTCTGGAAAGGTCGCAGATGAGTGATGTCCTCTTTATAGGGACCGAAAGGGGCCTGGAGGCCAGGCTTCTCCCCAGTCTTGGCTTTACTCTTCGCACGATCACAGTGGCGGGTTTGAAGGGCAGGGGTGTCACAGGGATAATAAGTGGTCTGCTGAAGATCCCCCGGGGGATACTGCAGTCGGTCTCGATTCTGCGTGAGTTTCGCCCCGACATCGTCCTGGGTGTGGGAGGGTATGCCTCAGGCCCGGCAGTGATAGCGGCCCATTTTATGGGCATAAAAACGGCGATCGCGGAACAGAATGCGCTGCCCGGCTTCACAAACAGGATGCTCGGCAGGTGCGTGGACAGGGTGTTTTCCTCATTCCCCGATAGGGGGGGGTGGTTTGCTGCCGCGAAGACGATTATTACGGGGAACCCCGTGAGAAAAGAATTCGCGACGGGGATCACAAGATCCCGTAAGGGAGAAGACACGTTTTCCATCCTCATCTTTGGAGGAAGCCAGGGGGCCCGGGCCATCAACGGGGCGGTTGTGGAGGCTTTGTCGTATCTGGAGGACATACAGGAAAGGTTGGTGATTACCCATCAGACGGGAGAGGGAGACCTTGATGAGATATCCGCCGCCTATCGCGAACGGGGGCTCGATGCCGAGGTGTATCCCTTTATTACCGATATGGCTTCGGCGTATGGGGCGGCGGATCTTCTGATATGCAGGGCCGGCGCAACCTCCATCGCCGAGATAACCGCGACCGGAAAGGCGTCTATCCTTATCCCGTATCCATTCGCGGTCGGAGGTCACCAGGAATTGAATGCGCGCGTGCTGGCCGATGCGGGAGCGGCCGAGATGGTTCTCGAGGACGGACTTGACGGGAAAACGCTCGCCGGGATCATCAGGAGGCTTGTCGACAGTCCTCAGACGATACGCAGGATGGAAGAGGAATCTGAAAAACTGGGGAATGTGAAAGCGGCGGCACGCATTGTGGATGAGTGTATGGCCATGCTGGACCCCGACTTGTCGGGGCAGGGGGCCGGGAGAATCTGATGTATAGAAGGGTAAAAAACATACATTTTGTCGGGATAGGCGGTATCGGCATGAGCGGCATTGCCGAGGTCCTCCTGAATCTTGGGTACATGATCAGTGGGTCCGACCTGGAACGGTCCGATATCACAGCGAGGCTGGAGTCACTCGGGGCCCGGATCTTTTATGGTCACAGGCCGTCAAACCTCACGGCCGCCGATGTGGTCGTAAAATCGACGGCCATCGGCGAGGATAATCCCGAGGTCATGGAGGCCCACAGCAGAAATGTCCCGGTCATTCCGAGGGCCGAGATGCTGGCCGAACTCTTGAAGCTGAAATATTCCATAGCTGTATCGGGATGTCACGGGAAGACAACAACCACCTCCATCATTTCGACGGCGCTCGCGCATGGCGGTCTTGATCCCACGATGGTAATAGGGGGCAGACTGGACAGCATCGGGAGCAACGCGCGATTGGGGGAGGGGGGATTTATCGTTGCCGAGGCGGACGAGAGCGACGGCTCCTTCCTTCAACTGAATCCCTATATTGCCGTTATTACCAATATAGATCGCGAGCACCTGGACTACTATCCCGGGATAGGGGAGATCAAGGATGCCTTCCTGCAATTTGCCAACTCGGTCCCCTTTTACGGGGCCGTTATCCTCTGTAATGATTGCGATAACGTAAGGGATATCCTGCCGAGGATAAAGAGAAGGGTCGTTACCTATGGGGTAGACGACGAAGCCGATTTCAGGGCGGCCGATATATCCTTCAACGGTCTGACCTCACGATTTGCTCTATACCACAGAGAGGAACTCCTGGGTGAGATAGAGATGCAGGTTCCGGGCCTCTTCAATGTCTATAACGCCATGGCCGCCGTGGCCGTTGGCATCGAACTCGGCATGGAATTTTCCACGATACAGGGGGGCATACACGCCTACAAAGGGGTCCACCGCCGGCTGGAGATCAAGGGGCAGGCCGGTGGCGTCACGGTGGTCGATGACTACGGCCACCATCCCACCGAGATCAAGGCGGTCCTGGCGGCGGCGAAAAACGTGTGGGAAGGCAGGGTTATTGTCGTGTTCCAGCCTCACCGCTACACGCGTACCAAGGCCCTCTTCGACGAGTTTCTGGATTCCTTTGATGATGCCTCGGCGCTGATCCTGACGGATATATATGCCGCCAGCGAGAAGGAGATACAGGGCGTCCATTCCATGAATCTGAGCAGAGGCATCCAGGACCATGGTCATGGCGATGTTATGTATCTGTCGGGTTTTGGAGAGATTGTCGACCATCTGTGCGACATAACACAGCCGGGGGATGTGATCCTTACCCTGGGGGCGGGGAATGTGTGGAAGGTGGGGGAAGATCTACTGGAAAGACTGAAGGGTAGATGACAGGAGCAGCCGAAATGATTGCAGACACGCAGCTCAGAGATAGGATAGGCGGTATTGCCGTCGGACGGGTCCTCTTTGATGAGCCGATGTCTGCGCACACCTCCATGGGTGTCGGGGGAAGGGCGGATGCGCTGATCTTTCCCGATACCGTCGAGGGGCTTAGAGATCTGGTTTCCTTTCTTCTGAGGGAGAGAACTCCGTTTCTGCCTGTTGGAAACTGCACAAACCTGATCGTGAAGGATGGTGGGTACCGCGGGGTTTTGATCTCCCTGGAGGCACTTCAGGGGCTGGAGCTCAAGGAATCTGCCGTGAAGGAAGATACCGGTGGGGTATGTATGCATGCCCAGGCGGGGGTTTCGCTCTTCAGCCTGGTTGATTTCACAATCAGGGAATCTCTTGCCGGTATGGAGTTTTGTGCGGGTATACCGGGAAGTGTCGGTGGCGGAGTAAAGATGAATGCCGGCGCATGGGGAAGAGAGATGAAAGATGTCGTAGCGTTGATCTCCATTCTCGATGCCGAGGGCCGGATGCACGATATTGTGAGAGAAACCCTGCTGTTTGAGTATCGAAATCTCAACCTTCCCGATGGGGCGATCATTACGAGCGCCGGCTTCAACCTCGTGAGGGGGGACAGAGGGGCGATTTGGGAGAGGGTTTCGGAGATCACCGTGGCGCGCAGAGAGCGGCACCCCCTCGCGCAGCGAAGCGCGGGTTCCGTCTTCAAAAATCCTCCCGGGTGTCCAGCGGGGAAGATGATTGAAGAAACTGGTCTGAAGGGACTCAAGGTGGGGGGGGCGGAGATATCTGAAAAGCATGGAAATTTTATTGTGAATACGGGTGGTGCGAAGGCATCTGATATCATTGCCTTGATTGATACGGTGAAGAAGAGGATCCTGGATACCAGGGGGATCCTCCTCGAACCTGAATTGAAGATCATAGGGAACGAGCCATGAAGAAATCCCTTACATCAAACAACTCATCCAAGAGGAACAAATCGAAGCGTCGTTCAGGGGCGATGCGGGGAGAGATCTTCAAAACGCTTGTCATTGTTGGCCTTGCCGGCCTGCTGGCATTCGTCATGGTGTATGCGTACAATTTTGCCCTGTGCGCCGATTATTTTCAGTTGAAACATACCACGGTAAGGGGTTGCAAGCGGATCAGCGAAGAAGAAATAAAGGGCCTTGCCGGGATATCGTTCCCCCTTAATATTCTAACTGCGAATCTGGAAAAGATGGAGCGGGGGGTAGAGGAAAACCCGTGGGTCAGGAACGCCTCTGTCGGGAGGGAATTCCCCGACAGGCTCGTTATCGAGGTTACCGAGAGAGCTTCCGCTGCCCTCCTTAAAAAGGAGGGTGACCTGTATGTTGTGGATCGGGATGGAGTGGTATTCAAGAAGTTCGAGGCAGGCGACAGTGCGGATGTTCCGGTGTTTACCGGGTTCTATCAGAACGGAGAGCTGCAAAGGAACCTGTTGGAAAAGACCTTTGAATTCCTGGACTATCTTTCCAAGAGCGATCACTTTCCCCGGGTCTGGAATGTATCGGAGATCTATGTGGATGACGTCTATGACTTTTCTGTTGTGACGGATAACCATCTGTTCCTCAACCTTGGTTTCGAAGATTACGAAAAAAAGTTGAAACGACTGAAGAAGGTTATGGCGGATCTGGCGCGAAGGAATTTGGATGGAAGGACTCTGACCATCGACCTTGTAGATCCCAGCAGAGTCGTCGTTCGGCAGGGAAATATCTTCAATCGGAAGGGCCCGACAGGGAACCGCAAGATGAAGATATGATGATTGTAGAGAGGGCAGCTTTCTTCTTCCGGGATGTGTGATGACGGGAAGGATAGATAGATGGCAAAGAGAGAAAATATCATCGTAGGGCTGGACGTAGGGACGACGAAAACGTGCGTCATCGTTGGTGAGATCACGAACGCCGGGATAGATATCATCGGGATCGGCACGCACCCCTCAAGTGGGATTCAGAAGGGTGTTGTGGTCAACATCGACAGCACGGTGGATTCAATAAAAAGGGCCGTGGAAGAGGCTGAACTGATGGCGGAATGTGAGATACGGTCCGTTTCTACCGGCATTGCAGGGAGTCACATCAAGGGATTGAACAGTTATGGCATTGTGGCCGTCAAGGGCGGTGAAGTGGATGAATATGATGTCAAAAGAGCATTAGAGGCGGCTAAGGCGATCGCCATACCCCTGGACAGGAAGGTGATTCACATACTGCCTCAGTATTATATCGTCGATGATCAGGGTGGAGTGAAAAACCCCATAGGGATGTCGGGGGTCAGGCTCGAAGCGAAGGTCCATGTCGTCACCGGTTCCGTCACGTCCGTACAAAACATCATAAAGTCCGTTAATCGAGTGGGACTGGATGTTAACGACATTATTCTTGAGCCGCTGGCCTCCAGCGAAGCGATCCTCAGTCAGGATGAGAAGGATCTGGGGGTTGCATTGATCGACATTGGTGGTGGTACCACTGATATTGCGGTGTTTGCCGAGGGAAGCATTCAGCATACCGCTGTCCTGCCTCTGGGGGGACAGTATGTCACCAGCGATATATCCGTGGGCCTGCGAACCCCGGTACTGGAAGCCGAGAAGATAAAGATTAAATATGGTTGTACCTATACCCCCCTGATACCCCAGAATGAAATCATTGAGGTCCCCAGTGTGGGAGGCAGGAATCCGCGAAATGTTTCACGGCAGGTGCTGGGGGAGATCATTGAACCGCGCATTGAGGAGATCCTCAGCCTTGCGCACAGGGAGATTGGCAAATCGGGTTATGACGACCTGCTGGCCGCGGGCGTTGTCCTGACCGGGGGAACGGCGATCCTTGAGGGGATCACGGAATTGGCTGAGCAGGTATTCAATGTGCCGGTGAGGACGGGGTATCCGGTGGGTGTCGGAGGTATTACCGATATCGTCAACAGCCCGATGTATACGACGGGAGTGGGGCTGGTTATTTATGGAAGCAAAGATCGCGCTGATTATGCCGTGAAGAAGAGTGAAAAGAATATAATGAGCAAGCTAACGAAGACTGTCGAAAGATGGTTCAACGATTTTTTTTGAGAAGGAGGGCGTGGACATGTTTGAACTCGTAAAGGGCGGCGCTAAGAGTAATACCGCCAAGATCAAGGTTATAGGTGTCGGAGGCGGTGGAGGAAATGCCGTCAACATGATGATAACCTACAATCTCAGTGGCGTGGATTTTATCGTGGCCAACACGGATTCTCAGGCTATGGTGGCCTCAAAGGCCCCGATAAAGGTCCAACTGGGGGCTGAGATCACCAAGGGTCTTGGTGCCGGGTCAGATCCCGAAATTGGAAAGAAGGCGGCCATTGAGTCCCAGGACCGGCTGCGGGAGGTCTTGAATGGGGCGGATATGGTCTTTGTGACGGCGGGTCTCGGCGGAGGTACCGGAACGGGCGGAGCGCCGGTTGTGGCTGAGATTGCGAGAGATATTGGCGCCCTTACGGTCGCTGTCGTTACGAAACCGTTTCAGTTCGAGGGGAAAAAACGATGGCGGCAGGCGGAAGAGGGCCTGGGCGGGCTGAAGAAGGTGGTTGACACGCTTATTGTGGTCCCGAATCAGAGGCTTCTCAGCATCAGCGGCAGGAACATGTCTCTGCCCGATGCCTTCAAGAAGGCCGACGATATTCTCTACAACGGGGTCAAGGGGATCTCGGACCTTATCATGGTCCCCGGTCTGATCAACCTTGATTTTGCCGATGTGAAGAATGTCATGTCCGAGATGGGGGTGGCCCTGATGGGTACCGGTGTGGCTGGCGGCGACAACAGAGCCGTTGAGGCCGCACAGAAGGCGATTTCCTCTCCTCTCTTGGAAGACAACTCGATTCAGGGGGCCAGGGGTGTGCTTCTTAGCATAACGGGTGGACCTGATATGACACTTTTTGAGGTCAACGAGGCGTCATCTCTTGTCCAGGCTGAGGCCCACGAAGACGCGAATATCATATTCGGAACGGTTGTCGATGAGACTATGGGGGATGAGATCCGCATTACCGTGATCGCCACAGGGTTTGATTCGAACAACAGGGGTTATGAGAGACCTTCTGAAATTTCCACCTTACCGAATATCGGGAGAAAAAGGGAAAATTTTGAAAAGCCCACTTTTATGAGGAACCGGAATGAAAAGACGGGAGAAAAACCTGTCGTTATCAGAATGGGAATGATCAGTGAGGATGAAAATATGGATTATGAGACGCCTGCTTTTCTGAGAAAACAGGTTGATTAGACGGAAGAAAAAGAATATCAATGTAGACTGCGCCCGCAAAAAATTATTTTTCCACAAAAGAGGGTGCCAGCCAGTTTTTCTATTGGCTCTTTCGTAGTGCCGTGACGCAAATCCATCCGGGCAAAACTGTGTTGCCTTTACATGTGTGGTGATAAAGAAAATCTGATCTGCCGTATTTGATCCCGGTGCGCCGCTACAAAGCGTTACATCTTGTTCTCTCGCTTAAAGAAACGGATACAGTACCTCCATGCCCGCTTCAACAGAAGGCGGGAAAAACGGACCCCTTCAGGACCTGCCAGCACTATCCCCAGTCCCAGCATTCCCCACGTCAAGGCGTAGAAGGCAAACCCGAGATAGGTAAAAAAGATGTCTTGTTTGTTTATGGCGATGGCGTTACATGCCGCCATAGCCGCCCAGCCGATGGGCTGATTAGTCGTCAGGAGTATGAGCCCTATATAGAATCTAAGACTTGGCTTAGTGGGTTTTTTGTTATTTGTATCCTGCACAGACGAGTGGTTCCTCCGTAAGGGATATGCGAAGCCGCGGACGTGAGGTTGTGCTACACGTCAAAAGTTTCGCCTTCCTTCGGCGCGATGCATATGGTGGAGGATCCTCTTTCCTCTAATATGGTTCGCGCAATCTCCAGCTTGTTATCTATGTCATCGTCAGTCTGATCGAGGTCATGGTGAAATAGGTACAGCTTTTTTACACCAGCCCGGTCAGCCATCTCAACCGCCCGGTTTACCGATGAGTGTCCCCAGCCGATCTTTTCCTCATATTCCTCGTCCAGATAGGTGCAGTCGGTTATCAATACGTCGGTATCCGCGATAAATCCTTCCAGTTTTCTGACGTAGTCCTCATTGTACAAGCTGTGGGCTCGTGGGTACAGTTCATTGTCCGTGATATAACAAAATGATTTGTCTTTGTAATCCAGACGGTATCCCAGGCAATGGCCGGGGTGGCTCAGGAACATGGTTTGTATCGCTGCCGGGTCTATAGCAAACTGCTCTTCTCCCAGGTCCCGGAAGGAGACCTTCGCACCGAATTCCTTTATATTGATGGGGAAATATACACCGTCCATCTGTCCTTCTATCAGTTCACGCATGGACATACCGCCGTTGGGCGGGCCGCAGATATCAAAGGAGTTCCCCCGTGAGTACAGTGGCGCGAAAAAGGGGAGACCGTTTATGTGATCCCAGTGGGGATGCGATATGAATATCGTGGCTTCTATGACTACGCGCCCTTCAGACAGGAGGTGATTTGAAAACTCTTTTATCCCGCTTCCGGCATCGAAGATAAAGAGGGAACCTGCCGGATACTGAAGGCTGACGCAGGGCGTGTTCCCCCCGTACCGCGTCGTCTTCCGACCCGGGACCGTCAAGGTCCCGTGTATTCCCCAGAAGGTGAACCTGATCCGCTCCTCGATGATTTCTTTGAGATCACGGACGATTGTCTTTGTGTGTATGGGTTTGGTTATAGAGCCGGCGGACCCTGCGGTCAGGGCGTCTTGACGGGTCTGATCGGATGGCTCTGCGAATGCTACTACTATCTTTGTGGTGCTCAGATCATCAAGGCGCCGCAGGTGACTGAGGAGGCCGATCCCGCCTTCTTCAGGGGTCCCCATGTCCAGGATGATGCAATCAGGCCTTTGGGCCGTAATTTCGGGTACGGTGTCGGTGCTTACCGTGCCAGAATATACCGTATGCCCGTCTGATGCCAGGATATCGGTCAGTGTTTTTGTAAAAAGGGGGTCGTCACCAATAACGAAAAATGTGTATTTCTTATTCATGGCGTCTTCTGACTGACAGGTTTTAGCGGTATTGTATTATCGGTTTATGAACCAGGACCAGTATCTTTTTTCGCATGATTTCCCGTCTTTGTCAAAATGTTTCGTCACAAGTGAGAAAACTTTCGTCTCAGATGTCCTTATGGCTGCCCCGCGTATCGAAACGATTTAAGGTTCAGTCCCAACTCGAAGGTATCTTCCAGGCGAACCAGGGATTGTGACAGACGTGCCTCATCGGCATGCCTGTACAGCGCCTCACCCAGCTTGCCTTTAATGGTGTGGGCGACCGACAGGATGGTGTCCAGTGTCTCCAGGTCCCCGAGCAGTTTAGCCGCCGTTTTTATCCCTACGGTAGGGACGCCGGGTATGTTGTTGGTTGCGTATCCCGCCAGGGCGAACAGATCTACCACCTGGTCGGGTCGTGTGTGCAGCTTCTCCATTACATATGTCCGGTTCATGTCCACTCTTTGAAAATGATCGCGCACCACTACCAGATCCGAGACAAGCTGCAGAAACAGCCTGTCGGTGGAAAGAATGACAACGGTGCCGTCGTGCGCCACCACCTTGCCGGTCAGAGTGGCGATAACATCGTCAGCTTCCAGCGCGGGAAAATGAACGGAAGAAACACCAATCCGGGAAAACTCCTCCTTGAAGCGGTCCATACTGGAATCCAAAACCTCAGGCATGGGGGTACGTCCGGCCTTGTATTCGGGGTACAGACTATGGCGCCAGCTCGGCTCGTGTCCGTCAAAGACACAGATTGCGTGGGTGGGTTGGCATTCGCGCAGTGCGCGCTGGAGGGAGTTAACGCTTGTCTTCAGGGCATCATCGACACGGCCCGGTCCGTCATCCCCCGGTTGCGCGGCATACACCCGGCGGATGAGATTAAGGGCGTCTATCAGCAAAAGCCGTATCTTCATTGTGCCCCCTCATGTTTTCCGTTTGATTTCTATGGTTTTTTCAATCGTAAGGCTGTCAACCGGTGGATTGATCGCTCAGATCATTGGCGAACAGCCGGTAACGCCGAGCCTCCCGCTCGTTTCCCATGGCAGTGTAGATCTCCTCCACCTTTCTGAAGTGGTTTTCCCTCCCTGCCGGGTCTTCATCAATCAGCGAGAGATATATCTCCAGTATCTGCGCTGAATGATCTCCCTGTTCCATGGAGATGTCCGCGTATTTCTGCTTGACGAAGGGGTTGACCCGCGCCCCGCAGCCGCGGCATTGCCCCATTATCTCGCTGTACAGATCGAGGGCGCTTTCTTTGTCGCCAAGCGATTCATACGTTGCTGCCAGCGAAATGGCTATGTGTTCATCCCAGCCGTGAGAATCGAGAAGGTCCCGGTAGAAGGACTCTGCCTCCTGATGTCTTCCGGACCGGTCCAGCGATTCGCCCTTGAGGTGCAGGATGGGTGGTGTGCCCGCTATCTCTTCGGGGCAGGAGAGGAGTCGCTCCCGGGCCTCATCAAATCTTTCAACCGCCCACAGGGTCTCGCACAGGGTGTGGTACCCCTGTATGGAGCGGGGGTGATCACCAAGGAATTGTTCTATCAGCGCGAGGGCCTCTTCATACCTCTCCAGGTTCAGGTACGCCGTGGCCAGTTCAGGGAGGATCAGGCTGTCCGGCGGATTCTCTTCCAGGGCCTGTGACAGCATTGTCACTGCCAGCTCATATTCGCCCATGTTCAGTGCAACATACCCCGTCTTGAACGCGTCTCCGTAGCCGTGATAGGCCCCCCGTGTCTCCTCCGTCAACGCGCCGCACAGGGCGGTAAAGTACTCATTTTCGTCTATGTGCCATTCCTGGTCCTCTCCCGTATCTTCCTCAGTGTGTGGCAGGGGGGTTCCCTTTTCCTTTCCTGAGGTACGGTCCCGTTTCATGCTCAGCAGCTGCTCGATCCCCGCAGCCAGTTCCGGATCTTCCGTCAGTTCCAGCGCCAGGGTAAGCAGTTCCAATGCGCCTTCATGGTTTCCGGATTCTCTCAGCAGTTGTGCGTTTTCTTTATGTTGCAGGGCAAGGGCCTCCCTGCTTCCGCGTACCTTTTCCCGGAGGCGTTCTTCACGGTCCGTATCTTCCGGGAGTCCCTTCCTTGCCTTATCCAGGGCGGTTTCATACTCCAGCTTTGCCGCCCCGTATTCCCCGATTTTAAAGAAACGATCTCCATTTTCCTCGTACTCTTCGGGTCCTTTGCCCGAAAATAGCTTCAAAAACCCCACGTAACTGTCTCCTCATATATCCAAAATATCTTATATTTTTTTATGAGTGCTCCGTAGCACGCCAATTTGTTTTCCCGCTATATGTCGATTACCCGGCCCGCGCCGCCCTCGATATACGTGTCGGGGCAGTGTGACGCTACCTGCGCCTTGAACTCAGTGCAGTGCGTGGCGCATACGACGGGTATCCCCTCCAGCAGTTCAAATTCGTCAAACCCGTGGAGACCCCCGATCAGGGCGTATGGTTTCCCATGAGTAGAAGCGGCCTCAAGGATATCCCTCACGCCCGGATGAGAACAGCCGGTTATGATAACCGGGCCATTGTCCGTGGCAACGATGAGAGACTGTTCAATCCCCTGAAGTTCCCCTGTGGAGAAGAGCCCATCAGAAATTTCCATAGGTCCCTTTACCACCACAACCTCCCTGGCAGAATCGGGCGGTATGCGGTACGATACAGGGATATAGAGGGCTACATCGTTGTTCTTCTTAAGAAAATCAAAGAGGCCCCCCGTGTGGTCCCAGTCGGCATGTGAGATGAACACCGCGTCTATCGAGGAGGGCTCAATATTTAGTTTCTTCATGTTGTCGAGAAGGATGTCTCCCTTCGCGCCGGTATCGAAGAGTATCCTCTTGCCGTGCGTCTCCACGAGACAGGAAAAACCCCAGTCAGCCCGGAGGTCTTTCCGGGATGTTTCATTGTCATAAATAATTGTGACTTTCATATGTCTTCTCCTTTCCGCTGTGGGGGATAGCGGCCCCTTCGAGTCCGGACAATCAAAATGACGTCCGGTTTAGCCCCCCCCGGCTGAAGGATGCCTACAGGTTGAGAAATTTGCCCGCCTTGATGCACCGGTCCCAGAAATCGTTCGACCCTCCGAGGAAGGCATCCTTGGGGAGATAGTCCCGCGCCACGTCGTCGAGGACCTGCGGAGACAGCTCGCCCTTTTCGACCAGCTCCCGCCCCGCCCGGCGCGTGGCCTCCTTTATCTCTTTGATCGGTTCGGCGAGGATCTCCTCCAGGGTGAAGATGTAGCTCGATGGTCGTACAACCGCCCCCACGAAACGGGACTGCATGTTGCGGCACATGCGCTCCATGTGATCGATGAGACCGCCAAAGTTGTCGCGCTCGTAGAAACCGCATACGCTGACCAGGACAACACCGGGAGGATTCTCCCCGTACCTCCTCGGATGACGGTAATGCCCATCTACCAGTTCGAAATGAGGATCGGAAAGGGGTATCATGCGATCTAAAAATGTCTTTGTCTGGGCGGTCATGCCGTCCACATACAGAGGGGTTGCAATCACCAGGTAATCGGCCTCGCGCACCTTCTCCAGAATCTCAGACATGTCATCCTTGTGAATGCACACCCCGGGGGTCTTCACCCAGCAGGTATAACAGCCGATGCAATATTGAATCTTTTTCTTCTGCAGGAAGACCGTTTCCACCTCAGCCCCGGCCTCCCTGGCCCCCTCCAAAAAGGTTTCCAAGAGTATGTGAGTCATTCCCTTCTTCGTGTTCGGACTTCCATTTACCGCGAGTATCTTCATCTTTAGCCTCCTTTTTTATCCGTGCAGTATCTTCATGATAATGATGTACAGAGTGAAACTGACCCCTATGGCATTCCCCGCTATGACCGGAATCGAGTGTATCAGGGCGCCATAGAGGAACCACAGGAACAGGCCGGTTGCCAGGACCGAAAACGCGCTCAGCGACAGATCCTGAGTCTTCTTTGTCCGGTATATCTTGATGACCTGGGGGGTCATCGAGAGCGAGCAGATGACCGCCGCCGTGAACCCGATTATATCAGCTATGCTCATAGATATTCCTTCATGCCTTTCTCTTCCAAATGTTTCACCACCTTTTTGACATCCTGCGAAGTCCCCCTCCGGCAGATGAGGAGGGCGTCGTCCGTCTCCACGACAATCAGGTCCTCCACCCCGATCAGTGTCACCAACTTGTCGGGGCTGTATACCAGGCAGTTCGAGACATCGGAGCGGATAACCTTCCCCCGCGATACGTTGCCCGTTGCGTCCTTGTCGAGGACATCCCACAGCGCGTCCCAGCTTCCTATATCATTCCACCCGAAATTCCCCTCCAGCATGACGACATCGGGGGCCTTCTCCATGACGCCGTAATCTATGGAGACCGGATCGATGTCCTGGTAGATTTCGGAAAGGACCTGTGCCTCACGCTTTGTGCCGATGGCCTTTTCTATTGTCAGGAGCCCCTCGTACAGGTCGGGAAGCAGCTTTTGTATCGCGTCCAACAGGGTTGATACCTTCCAGATGAACATCCCGCTGTTCCAGAAAAACTTCCCATTCTTGAGAAACGCCTCAGCGGTCGCCGGGTCCGGTTTTTCCCGAAATGACCGGACCTGATATATCTTTGATCCTCCTATAGTATCGGTCACTTTGCCCCGTTCCATATATCCGTACCCCGTCTCGGCCCACCGGGGACGTATGCCGATTGTGACGAGACAGTCTCTTTTTTTCGCCATGTCGCGCGCCGCGATGAGTGAGGCAAGAAAGGGTTCTGTGTCAGCGATCAGGTGATCGGAGGGAAGGACATACATGACGGCCTCTGGATTTTTCTTTCGGATATGCATCGCGGCGAGACCGATGCAGGGCGCGGTGTTTCTGCCGACCGGTTCGATCAGTATATTCTCGGCCGGGATCTGTGGAAGCTGTTGTCTGATCTCATCGCAGTGGCTGGCGCCGGTGACGATCAGGATGTTTTTCCTTCCCACGAGAGGGGCTATCCTGTCCACCGTATACTGTAGGATGGTCTTCTCACCCGTGATATTAAGCAGGTGTTTCGGCATTTTTTCTCTGCTCAGGGGCCAGAACCTGGTCCCCTTTCCCCCCGCCATGATGACCGCGTACATAGATTTCTCCTTCCGAATCAATAAAAAGGCACTCCCCTGCCTTGCAATAGCCAGCAGTACCTATTTTGGTTGATATGCCTGGGCTTTTCCTTCGGTTTTGATGTTTCGATATACTATCGTTATTGCTATCAGAGTCAAGGGTTATTTCGAGACAAGAAAGGATTGATGCAAGATGGGTGTACACGCCGCCTGAGTTGAAAGCGGTTCCAGCGATACAGTCGCTGAGGGACCTTGAATCAAAGCACGGAGCCCTCAGGATCAATTTGAGTGGGTCTCAAAAACTTATCTGGTACTGGGTAGCATTGACGGAGAGAGGATTGAGTTAG
>CAYXUH010000013.1:0-27274 GCA_964468685.1 uncultured Syntrophaceae bacterium
TGATCTCCCCGGCCATCCTGTACGTGATAGTCCACCGCATTGTAACAGGTGTTCAGCATGCCCCCGGCAAACCACCGGTAAAAGGGCTTGTTGGTGTCGTCCAATACCGTGTCCCATTTTTTCTCCCACTGTACCGCCTCTGCAACTTCCCCCCAGAACTGGTCTGGATGGCTGATAGAGCGTCCGTAGATTTCAGAATAATCAGCCGCCATCTAATTTTCTTCCTTTTTTTATTACTTTTTATTTTTTCCCGGAGTATAGCCCAATCCGTCCAACCCGTATCCCGGCGATAACAAAGATTTTTCTGACATGCTAAAATGCCATTCCCGATTGAACCGCCAAATCGTTACTGTTTTGGGATACTGATCCCCAAGATATAGGGAGGTACTCATAGCACTTCTCATGGGGCGTAGGCAAGAAAAAAGGGGGGAAGCATTTCCACTTTTCACGATTGCCGGGATCCATACGCCTTTTTTCTTCTTTCAAGTTCGGCGGAATACCCGTCTCTCAACAGTTGCAGAAAGGAGACGATCGTTGAGTAAATAAATCTATTGTCGTCGGTTCCTTCCTGCTCGACGACAGGTTTGACCTGCTCGAAGTCTTCAAGCTGTTCATCAAGGGAGATAATTTCCTGCTCAAACTGGTGGAGAATATTTTCCTTGTCGAGGAATCTGAAAAAGAACAGTTTAACAAGGAAGTCGAAATCATAGTCTATAGGATTCGGCGATCCGACAAGGCTTTGTTTAAAGAGCTTTTCCCCCTCGTCGGTTATGGTATACATATGCTTGTTGGGCTTGCCGGTCTGAAAGATCACCTCTTTTTTTACCAGATTAGCTGTTTCGAGTTTTCGCAATGCGGGATAAATCTGATTGAGACTCAGGTTGTACGCTATCATCATCTTTCCGGTGATGTTCTTTATCTTGTAACCGGTCTTCGGGCCCGACATAAGAAAACCGAGAATCATCATATCTGTTTCCATGGATGTCTCCCCCTGAAGTTACTTTTAATACAACCAATTTACAATAATATATCCTCTGAGAAAATATAAGAATGAAAATCGCATGTCAAGGCAATTGTTCAACACCTGGGGAATTTGTCTGCTTTGCTTTTCAAATCCTTTCCGGACAGAGTGCTTAAATCATGTGGTATTCTCTGAGCCCGATGTCCGTCAAAGGGGAGGCCACGGGGGGAAGGGTGTACACCTGTCCGAGATGGCACATTGCCGAGGTATTGTGCGACGTCATTAATCGTGAAAAATTTCTATTGTGTCAGCGGCTGAGGAATTTTCAGAGGAACATCGACGGGTTTCGCAAACCTGTCCATACTGTCTCTGGTATTGGACAGATTGAGCCTGTCGAACAGAAATGAAAGCTTGCCCTCCAATTCCGCCCCGATTGCCTCCAGAATATCGGGCGGGAGGTTCCACATATTCTCCTTGAACCGGCCGAATCCCTTTTTCCTGGTCTTGTAGATGAACTGCTCATCGGTGTCGCTTTCCTTCTGCTCACCCTTCAGGTCTGTGCTGATGTATCCGTATATCCTTTCTTTCAGATCTGTGGGAAAGTGACTGCTGTCATATATGATATTCTGAAACCCTGTCGCCAGATGTATTTCGGATGTCTCCGTCTTCGGAAACCGGTCAAACGCCTCGTCGGGAAGGGTTGATGCACCGTGTTGAACGGCGCCCGACAGGCCGTATCTGGATTTTGCCACACGGGAGATCTCCTCCAGGGTATTGAAGTCTATCTTCGCCTCTGCGATCGAACCGTCAGGCAGCGGAACGCCGCCGTGGGTGGTGCCCGTCTGGATACTGATCTTGCTGATCCCCTTCAGCCCATCCCCCTTCTCGCGGAGCTTTTCGAGGTACCCGGCCATGAAGGCGGAAAATTCCTCTACCGTGGTGTTTTTGTCCCCTATCTCTCCTATCTCTCCCCCCACCGATACGGTGATGCCTTTTGGCTCTATCTGTCGTATCATGGCGGTCATGTCCGCGGTTATCGAATAGTTACCCTTCTGTTGTTCCCGGAGGGTGGGCCTGTTCAGATCGACGATGGTTGAGGCATCGATATCGATGTTATAAAATCCTGCCTCGATCGCCTCCCGAATCAGTGCTGTGATTGCCTGGATCTCCGTCTCCGGATTGGCGGCATATTTTTTTGCGTTGATCTGGAAGTGGTCACCCTGGAGGAAGAGGGGCCCCGTGTATCCACTCTTTATGGCGGCGGCGGTTATCACAGCGGTGTATTCAGAGGGGCGCTGATCGGTGTACCCGATCTCCGAACGGGCGATTTCAAAGATGACGGGTCCGGCCCCGGCCTTCATGACCGCACGGAATACCGCTTGGGCGCTGTAATAGGTGATGCCGCGCAGATTGATCGCGGGTACCGTGAAACCCGAAACGGTGTCCCTTCCCATTGCCTCGTACAGGGTCTGGATCGAGCAGGCCATACATCCCAGTCGTGCGGCGGCCCTCCGGATCAGCCACCGTGCGGATGACTGTACCTCGCTGTCGGCACTGAATACGGCGGAGTACACCAAGTCATCGATCAGGGTGTCCCGCAGGCGCTTTTCGTCCGATATGCCGATGTTCGCCTCGTCGATTGTCAGCACCCCGGCGATGCTGCGCTTGAGTTGATCAATAGTTTGGTAAATCATGACAGGTCCCTCTGTAGATACGCTCCGTATATATTGTGTTGAGATGACAGATCAATTTCCCAGGAATGCCTTCGCCTTCTCCACCTCGTACGTGCTCCCCATATAGATGGGGCAGCGTTGGCCGAGGGCTTTCGGTTGGATCGAGAGGATCGGTCGCTTCCCGTCTGTGGCCATTCCCCCTGCCTGCTCGACAAGAAATGCCATCGGCTGGAGTTCGAAGATGAGACGCAGCTTTCCGTCCGGGCTTCCCTTCAGTGCCGGGTAGGTGAATACTCCCCCTCTCTTTATCAGGATATGGTTGATATCGGAGATAAACGCGCCGCTGTACCGCAATTTGTACCCTTCCCCTTCCAGATGCTGTATATATTCGAGGTGTTCGGGCATCCAGTCTCTCCTGAGTCCTCCGGAACCCAGTATGTTTCCCCTCTCCCGGAGCGTGATGTTCTCCCCGGAGAGGACATATTCTCCCTCCCTGTTCATGACAAATTCATGGGTTCCGTTCCCCGCCGAATAGATCACTGTGATCAGAGGCCCATAGGCTATAGACATCGCGGCGACGAGGCTTTTGCTTCCCCCGTCCAGGATGGAACTCTTGTGGATACCGATAATGGATCCGATGGAGAGATTGGCGTCCACCAAGGAGGAACCGTCTAGTGGATCAGCGGTCACGATGTACTTCTCTTCTCCTGTGCCCACCTGGACGATAGAATCCCTCTCTTCGGAGGCATAATGGCTGACAAAGCCCGAAAATTCGAGCTGGCGTTTGATGATTTCGTCGGAACTCATGTCCAGGGCGAGCTGTTTTTCCCCGTAGATATTCTCACCGCCGGCCAGTTTCCGATTGGATTCCTGGATCTTGGAGTAGATATATTTTCCTGTCACGGCTATCTGCCAGATAAGTCTGCGCAGATCCAAATCAATACCGGCCATCCACATGTGCCGTCTCAGATCAATGAAGTGCTTGGTGGCATCAGATATGTTTTCCATGATAATCCTCTCTGAAATACTTGTCCGAAATTTCTAACAGGGTCACTCATTTTATACAAGTAATTTTTCAGGAATCGGCCGGCATATTCCCACCCGGCCGGTATCGGAATGCCGGCGGCCGGGTGGGCAGAGCCTCCGTTCTTATTCCCCCGTGAAGTTTGGGTTCCGTTTCTCCGCGAAGGCCGTCATCGATTCCACGCAATCCTTCGATGTAAGGAGAATCATATTTTTATGGATCGCCAGTGACATCCCGTCGCGGACCGTGGCTGTCCGGCTGAAGTTGAGGACTTCCTTGGTATTCTGAACCGCCAGGGGAGCGCTCTCCTTGATCTCTTCGGCCAGCTTCTTCGCCCCGGCCATCAACGCATCCTGATCCGGATAGACGTCGATAACCAGTCCCATCCGCTCAACCTCCTTGGCCGTGAAGAAGCGTCCCGTGAAGGCCATCTGCCGTGTGAAGGCCTGGCCGATGATGTAGGGGAGTCGCTGGAGAACGCCCATGTCGGCGACGATGCCGATCCGCGCCTCGCGGAGGGAGAATGTCGCGTCTTCGGTGCAGAGGCGCAGGTCGCATGCCGAAATAATGTCGAGCCCTGCACCGATGCATATCCCGTGGACAGCGGCAATGACCGGCTTCTTGCACTCCTCGATGACATGGCAACAGTCGAACAGGACACTGTCGTCGATGGGTATATTGAGCATGTTTTTCGGTTTCCCGATCAGACCTCGCGACATGGCATCCTTCAGATCAAGGCCGGCGGTAAAGATCCTGGCATTGCTCTTCAGGATAATGACCCACACATCGCTCATCGTGCTGAGCTCGGTAAATACCTCGACAATCTCCTTCGCGAAATCGAGGCTGAGGGCGTTGAGACTCTTCGTCCTGTTCAGCGCCACCGTCGCGACGTGGTCCTCCGTCGTTACTTCAATCCATTGATACTCCATAATCATCATCCCTCTCATTTATATTTGTAGTGCTGGGAGAGCATTACCACCAAAGCGAAAAAAATACAATTGGAAGAGGGCAGGAAAGGGGTGCCCCGGCGAAATCAGTGCTAACTGGAAAAGAACCGCATGGTTGTGGTAAAATAACATGTGGAGGTGTGATCATGGTGGATATCTCACAGATTGACTACCGGGTACTCGACCGACCGGAAATCCTGAACTTTCTCTTCTACCCCCGCCGAGAGGATCATTCTTCCAGACCCGGAGGCACTGCCCGCGACATGCAGATCCCGGTGGAGGAGCACGTGACCATCGGCGCCTGTTTCCACCACGCGCAGACAGTGGCCCCCACGATCCTTTTTTTCCACGGAAACGGCGAGATCGTCGCCGACTACGATGAGATAGCCCCCCTCTACGTGCAACAGGGGATCAACTTTCTCCCCGTCGATTACCGGGGATACGGTCGCTCCACCGGAACCCCCACGGTCACGGCGATGATGCGCGACTGTCACACCATCTTTGCATACATCCTGGATTGGCTTGCTGATGGGGGCTATACGGGTCCCCTCGTGGTCATGGGGCGGTCGCTGGGGAGCGCGTCGGCCCTCGAGATCGCGGCGCACTACCGGGGTCGGATCGCGGGTCTCATCATTGAGAGCGGGTTCGCCTACCTCATGCCGCTCCTCCGGTTGATCGGTGTCTCCCCCCTCAAGATGGGGATCTCCGAAGAGGATGGCTGCCAGAATATTCAAAAGATCAGAGCCTTTGACAAGCCAACCATGATCATCCATGCCCAATTCGATCAGATCATCCCCTTCAGTGACGGCGAGGCACTCTACGAGGCATCGGCGGCTGAAGACAAGCGCCTCCTCATGATCCCCGGGGCAGACCACAACACGATATTCATGAGAGGATTCCAGGACTACATGGCGGCAATCGGAGATTTGCTCAAACGGATTGGCGGATAATCAGCCCTCTTCTTCGGAAGGATAGAATTCTATTTCCCTGGCAAACTCGAACTGTCGCTGCCAGGGGACGTGCGGGTGGGTTCGGGTTATGAGCTCTTCTCCCAGCCGTTGCAGTGATTCGTGATCGATACTCACCGGGTGGTATCCGCCGATGAAGCCCTTGTCGGGGGAGATGATATGGGCCTTTCCCGGCAGGCAGTCGCAGTCGGCGGTTATCTTGACCAGGGCGTTGATGAGGACGGTTTTCTTACTGATATGCCTCCATACCGCCGCCGCCGTTTCTACCAGCTTTTCCTGAAATACGCTCGAATCGCCCGAGAAGAAGATCTCCAGCGCCATCACGGGACACAGGCCGATGCACTGCGCGCAACCGATGCACCGGTCCAGGTCGTACGTGGGGAATGCGTCCCCGGAGATCTGCGCGGCGCCGGTGGGGCACACATCTACGCAGACGCCGCAGCGGGTACATCTCTCCTCCATGAGAGACGGATAGGCGTCCGCGTGCATGCGCTGCTTCTGCGCCCGCGAGGCGAACCCCATCGAGATGTTCTTAATCGCCCCGCCGAAACCCGATCCCAGGTGCCCCTTGAAATGCGAGAAGATGACGAACCCCGCCGCCCTGTCTATGACAGCTCCTGCCTGTACGGTGGGGAAGTGTCTCAGGCCGCAGGGGATATCAACCACCTCGTTTCCTTCGAGTCCGTCCCCGATCACGACCTCACAGCCGAGAAACTCCTTTGTGTACCAATGCCCCGCCGCCGTCTCCAGGGAATCCCTTCCATTGCGGCGCCCGCCGGAATAGAGGACCGTTGTGTCGAAGACGAAGGCGCGCGCCCCGCTGTCTTGAAGCCATCTGACAATCTCCCGCGCGTACACCGGCGGCAGATAGCTGTCGTTTCCCCGCTCCCCCCAGTGGAGTTTCACGCCGACGGAATCACCCTCGCGAAAGGGGTGACGCATCATCGCGAGCAGGTCTTTTAGAGACGCGATGGCTTCCTGTTCAGTTCCCTGCGTTTCGGAGAAGAGAATATCCATGGGGAGACCTTACTACAATTGGCCGCGCAGGAAAACGTAAAAACAGCGGAGCCGAACTCCAGGCCTTTCATGCCGAAGAAAACACAAGACCGGCCTCACATCATACGGACCCCACCCCTCTTCGACAATGCCATTGATGTTTCTGACCCCTTTTGGTACAGTACCAACAAGGGAGTAACCGCCGAAGAATATTTGATATACGCGGTATCGTCATCAGACGTGACACCGTTCGTAGAATCGGGTGCGGCAATGAATGGGGTGGCAATGGATTTTTACAACCGGCTCTTGGAAAGGGTGGAAATTCCGAGTCTGACAATCGAGACAAAGGAATTTCATGACGTGAGGGATGCCCTGTCTAAAGACATAGCCGTTTTCCGGTATAAGGAGAAACAACCCCTGCTCTGGGTGGTGTTCGTCGGGGGAACCGGGACGGGGAAGTCGACGCTCTTCAACGCGGTGTGCGGCGCTTCGATCAGCACGGTCGGGATGGAACGACCGACAACGAATGTCCCGGTAGTATACATTCACACAAAGAATTCGCTGGGCGAAGACTTTCCCTTTCCTGGTTTTCCGAGGAGCCCAGAAGACGCCGAGGCCAGCAACCACGGAGCGGGCAAACGGCTGATCGTCGCCCTGCATGACCGGGACGAGATGGACCATCTCGCGGTGGTCGACACCCCCGATCTTGACAGCCTCGACATCGAGAATCGCCGGATAGCCGAAGATCTGTACCGTCTGGCCGACCTGATTATCTTTGTGACCAGCCAGGAAAAGTACGCGGACGAGATCCCATCCCGGACGCTCGGCCGTGTGGAAAAGGAGAGAAGGCCATACTTCTTCCTCTTCAATAAGACCGATCCCGCGAACACGCGGGAGGAAGTAATCGATTTTTTCCGGAAGCGGGGGTTGGCGCTTGACGATAAACGGGTATGGTTTATACCCTATATGCCTGCCCCCTCACTGCAGACACTTCCCGGACAGGAAGAGTTCGGCCGCTTCGCGGCGCGCTTCTCTGAGACCGTACGGAAAGAGACCTCCCGTGATTTTCTGATCGATCAGAGAAACCGCAGGCGTGCGATGCTCAAGCGCTCCGTTGATTTCTTTCTCGACCTTGCAGAGCATGAGAATACGGCCGCTGGCAGGTGGCTGCAACAGCTCGGTGCCCTCTTTGAAGAGCAGGGCCGCGCCCTCTTTCATCAATTTGAAACCCATTTTAAAAGAGACAATCAAGGTCATATCCAACAGGAGATCAGGAGAATCTACAGCCGCTATGATATCCTCTCGAAGCCGCGGCACTACGTGAAGCAATTCGTTCTCGCTCCCCTGCGACTGCTCGGGCTTCGCGACCGGGATGCGGACCGCGTGCACAGAAAAGACCTGGCACAGATACAGAAACAGGCCGATATCACGCCGATCCTTTCGGCCATGAGCGCGGCCAACCGCCGTGTCCTCGAGACCCTTTCCCTCGAGACTCTGGGCTCCCCATTCTCCGAGGCGCTCCACCGCGAAGCACTCGTCCTCTCCGACAAAGAGATCCAGGAAAGAGTCGGGCGGCTGCAGGAGCGGCTGATCGAGTGGCTTGAAGGGAAGTTTCGCGAACTGGCCAAGGGGATTTCAAAGTATAAGGAACTGGGGATCTATTCCACCGCTATTATGTGGGGGGGACTGATCCTGTCGTTTGAGGTCGTTCTCGGGGGCGGCATCACCTTTATCGAGGCGGCGCTGGATTCGTTTCTGGCTCCCCTGGTAACGAAAGGCTCCGTCAACCTCTTCGCTTATCACGAAATTCAGGGTATTGCCCGTGAACTGGATACGGGATACCGGAAGGGTATTCTGGATATCCTGGAAGAACAGAAACAACGATATGCGTCCTGCCTGGAGCCGTTCCTGATACCGGAGAAAACGATCAAAGGACTGCAAGATCTGAAGGAAGAACTGGGGACTAGGGAATGAACGATTCCTACACACGGCTGCGAGGCAGCATCCTGGAGGCCCAAAACATCGCCCGGACGATGGACCCCGTCAGCCTTTCAAAGGACGAGCGGGAGCGCGTCGTGGAAGAGGCTCAGGTGCTCATCGACAAGCTCGATGCCGTGGCGCAGGGGTACCTGGTGGTTGGATTGCTGGGGGGAACCGGCGTGGGGAAGTCAACCCTTATAAACGCCCTTGCCGGGGATCCCATCTCGTCCGCGAGCCACCGCAGGCCGTACACCGAAGCGATCCTGATGTACCGTCATAGCGATGCACCCCTCCCCGTTGCCCCCGATCCGGAGACAGCCTGGCAGGAGTTTACCCATACCAGCGAGGCCGTGCGGCAGATCATACTGTGCGACCTTCCCGATTACGACAGCCTCTTGTCGGACCACAGGCGACAGGTCATCGAATTTATGGAGCATATAGATATCCTCGTATGGCTGACCTCTCCCGAAAAATACGGCGACGGCAGTTTTTATGAATTTCTCAAACTGGTCCCGAAGTCACAGCACAACTTCTATTTTGCTGTCAACAAGGCGGACCTGTTCTTTGACGGTAAGAGCGCGGAAGAGGGATTCGAAGAGATGCGGCAGGTCTACTCGGATTTCCAGGGGCATCTCCGAAAGGTCGATATCGCCGATCCGGTCATCTATACCCTCTCCGCGGCAGAGGCCTTCAATGGACTGGCCCTTTCTTTCTGGAATCAGTTTCCGGGCCTGCGTCAGGAGATCTTTCGCCAGAGGGATCTGAAGGAGATACAAAACATCAAGGCCACAAACCTGGACAAGGAATACGCCAGCTACCTTTCGCTCTTTGAAACCGAACTGGCGCACCTTGAGACTATGCACGGCATCCTGACCGGGACGATAACGGATATTGAGGCGGCGCGTGCCGAAGATCATGTTTTTATTCAGGAAACTGTGCATGGTGTCATGGATGAGACCGTCCGCGCGGAGGTGCGGTCGCGGATAGACGCTATTCCCCTTTTAACCGGCCCCGGCTATGGCGTGGCGGCGCTCATGCAGCACTGGAAATACCGGGGACAGCGAGGAAACAAAGAAGCGGAAACGGTGTCATTCGGCCTCACCGTGCAGAGAACCTCCCAAGTCTTTCAGAGGCGGCTTGAAAATATCACCAATACCATCATCAGCGGCATCATGAGAAGGGGCGCTCACCAAACGATGGTCGGGCAGGTTGAGGAGATGCTCAGACCGCAGCAGAATGCGCCGACCTTGCGGGAGAAACTTGAGCGGCAGGTCGGCAGCCTTATTGCGTCCTCGCGCCGGGCTCGGCATCTCCCGTTTCGCGCCAGTCAGTATATCGTCTATCTCTTCCTTCTGGTCACCCTCATTGTTGCCCTTGCGGGGAAGGAGGCGTGGCAGGACCTCTTCGCGAATCCGGCATTGGCGCCCCTGCTGAATTTTATGTTTACCGCCTTCTACAATCTTTTCAGCCCATCCGGACTGGCGGCGCTGGGGAGCTACGCGCTCATCAATCTCTTTTTTGGGCTCTGGTTTTACCGCCGATACCGCAGCCTCATGGAAAGAAAAACAGACGGGATAATCGCCTCATTCGTGGAGAACGTGGGGGACCTGTGGCAGGCGATAGTCGATAATATCACCGCGACGCTGAAGAAATACGATTACTCACTGGGGGTGACGGCGCGTTCCCTGAGAGAACTTAAAAAGATCGACACATAGAAGAGGCTTCATCGGGGGAGGCGATGACGACGATTATTAAAAACAGTGAATCAGGTATTGACAAACCAAATCGAAAGTGCTTGATTGGTCGTGCTACAAGGGGGGGTTGTAAACACAAGGAGCGGAAAAGTGAGAAATCACGCACGAAGCCCTGTCTCTCGCAACAAGAGACGGGGCTTCGTGCGTGTGGGTACAGATAGCTACTCCCTGTCAAGAACAAACTGAATCATTCAACAATAGGGCGTGTCCCTGGTTGTCCCTCTTTTCATTTTTCATAAATTGAAATACGATTGCACGAAAGTTCGGAAAATACCAACCAAGTATATTAATTGTTGGCTCTCCAAGGAATAAAACGGAATCAAAATTTATCAAAATTTATCTTGACAATTACTTTCTGACTTGTTATCTTTATTTAAGACAACAAACAAATCAGAAAGGAGTTCGTGGTGACCAGTCAAGAAGCTGCTTATAAACTACTGAGCGAGGTAGGGAAACCTTTAAGTTCAAAGGAGTTAGCTCGAATTGCGCTTGAACGGCGCATGGTTTCCAGTGTGGCACAAGATCCCGTAGCATCACACGCGCAAACTATAGAGAAAAATATACGGGATGATGTTTATAATAACCCCAAACTTGTTTTTATACATAGTGATACGCAAGGAAGGTTAATTGGCTTGCCTGGATGGAATTCCAACCCACCAGCAGTGAAAGACACTTTGCCCAATTTAATCGAGATCAAAGCTAGAATATCGCCAGAATTATTCGATAAAATCAAGTTAGCTGAACAGGCAAAGCTTAAGAATAATTTTGACGAGACAGTTTCATTCCTCCTAGCAAAAGGGCTCTCTATGGTGTCGGCTGATATAAAAAAGGGATTAATGACACAGTTGGATTCACTGAATTTATTCTGATCGTGAAACAGTAGCTAACCACAGGATTCAGGTGACAAGGAATAGCTACGCCATTTTTTGCGCCTGATCCGCGACGTTACCCCATACAATATAGGATGAAATTAAATTGTCTATGGGAGATTTGCTCCGTAAGCTCTCAGCCTTCGGCATCTCTCCGGTCTGAAAAACCGTAAATTTGTGTCATTTTGCCGTTAAATTAACGAATATTTGATGATCTTCGAGTTCGTTGGGAAAATCGCCCTGTTTTTAAAGTCCCACCGCCCACGCAACAAGCCAAAAGAAAAGGGGTTGGCTTTCTGCAAGCCAACCCCTTTTTGTTTTCATGGTGCCGAAGCCCGGACTTGAACCGGGACGGCCGTAAGCCACTACCCCCTCAAGGTAGCGTGTCTACCATATTCCACCACTTCGGCATTCCGCCGGAACCTATTTTCTTTCTATGCTTTTGTCAACATAAAAAAGCAATCGGTCTTCTATTTTGTCGGTTCCGGTGCAGGAACCGCGCCGTCACCGGTCGCGGCATTGTTTTCCCCGTCTGTCGGGATGGTTCTTTCGACCCCGGGCGCGGAGGCGCCTTCCATTATGGAGCTCGTCTTATGGGTTGAAGCGTAAGCGAGCCAAAGGGATGTCAGCATGAAGAATATCGCGATAAAGGTGGTCATCTTCCCGAGGAATGTTCCCGGGCCGCTGCTCCCGAAGACGGTCTGACTGGAGCCGCCGCCGAATGCCGCCCCCATGTCTGCCCCCTTGCCGGTCTGCAGCAGTACGATGAGGATCATTCCTATACACATTAAGACGTGAAAGATTGTTATGGCCGTATGCACTAGTTATTGGTCTCCTTATTTTTCTAGAATCGTATGATGCCCTCGAATGATTCGAATTCCAGGCTTGCTCCCCCCACCAGGGCGCCGTTGATATCCGGCTGCTCCATCAGGCTGCGTATGTTCCCGGGATTCACACTCCCCCCGTACATGATTACCGCCTGAGATGCATATCCCTGAGCGAAGACGGAGTCCAGTGTCTCCCTGATGAACCGGTGCGCTTCCTGTGCCTGGGCGGGTGTCGCTGTTTCCCCTGTACCGATTGCCCAGACCGGCTCGTACGCGAGAGCGACCTGCCTTATATCACTAGAATCTATATTATTCAATCCCTCTTTTATCTGCTTTTTAAGAATCGTGAAGGCTGTCCCCGATTTTCGCTCCTTTAGGGTCTCTCCGATGCAGAATATGGGTTTCAGACCGGCCTTCAGGGCCGCGTGCATCTTGCGGTTCACGGCCTCGCCGGTTTCACCGAAGAGGGTGCGCCGTTCCGAATGGCCCAGGATGACGAGCTCGCAACCGGCATCAAGGAGCATAGCGGGGGAGATCTCTCCGGTGTAGGCGCCCTTCTCCTCCCAGTGCATGTTCTGGGCGGACAGGCGCACGGCGGAACCCTTCAGGATCTCACTGACGGGGCCCAGCGCCGTGAAGGGGGGCGCGATAACGATATCCCTGTCGCCTGCCTCGGGAAACGCCTCTCTGAGCTGCCTCGCCAGTGCAACTGCCTCGGGGATGGTTTTGTGCATCTTCCAGTTCGCGGCTATCATTGGTTTGATCATGATATCTGTCCTCTATGTGTCACACCCGGTTAGAGTTTCTTCCCGATATAAATCGCAAGATCTCTCATCCGCGATGCGTACCCGCTCTCGTTATCGTACCACGAAAAGACCTTGACGAGGTTCGAGCCAATTACCCTTGTCAGGGGGGCGTCTACCAGGGAGGAGTGGGGGTTTGAGGTAAAATCGATGGAGACAAGTTCCTCTTCACAAAATGCCATGATCCCCTTGAGTTTCCCTTCGGATGCGGCCTTCAGGGCGGCGTTTACCTCATCCGCGGTCGTTGCTTTCTCCACCTCTACGGTCAGGTCTACGAGGGAGACGTTCGGTGTCGGTACCCGCAGTGCCAAGCCGTCCAGTTTTCCCTTGAGCGAGGGGATAACCTCGGCCACGGCTTTTGCCGCTCCCGTGGAGGTCGGTACGATGGACATGGCGGCGGCCCGTCCTCTCCGCAGGTCCTTGTGTGAGCCGTCGAGGAGTCTCTGGTCCATCGTATATGAATGAACGGTCGTCATCAACCCCTTGACGATGGAGAAGGTGTCTTCCAAAACCATGGCAACGGGGGCGAGACAGTTGGTCGTGCATGAAGCATTGGATATGACATCGTGTTTCTTCGGATCGTATGTTTCTTCATTGACGCCGAGCACAAACGTGCCATCAAGACCCTTTCCGGGGGCTGCGATGATGACCTTTTTCGCTCCGGCCCTAATGTGTACGGCGGCTTCATCCCGTGTCCGGAATTTTCCCGTGGATTCCATGACGATATCAACACCCAGCTCTTTCCAGGGAAGGGTTTTCATATCGCCGGTTGTGTTTGTGATCCGTATCTTTTTACCGCCGACGACGAGAGAATCTTTATCTGCGGTAACCTCTGCGTTTATTTTGCCATGAACGGAATCGTATTTAAGAAGGTGCGCAAGGGTTCCCGTGTCTGCCCTCGTGTTGACCGCGACGATCTCGATGTCGTCCCTTCCCAGGCAGTTCCTAACGAGAAATCTGCCGATCCTTCCAAAACCGTTGATAGCGACTGTAACTGACATGGTAAACCTCCTGATTGATGCGTAATCTCTTTTTTATTTTCTCAAGCCATACTTGATCATTTTTAATTGCAGCCCTTTACGGCTGATTCCCAGGCGGTCGGCCGCCCGTGTTACGTTTTTACCGCATTGTTCGAGAACCCTCGAAATGATATGACTCTCCACCGCTTCGGCCTGGCCCTTGACGATCTCCTTGAAGGTTCCCTGGTCCGCCTCCGGCGAGATCACTTCCGCCTCCGGCTGATTGAGGATATCGGTGGGGAGTTCCTCATAGTGTATCGTGTCATTGTTTGCCAGGAGTATCAGTCTCTCCAGGAGGTTCTCCATCTCCCTGATATTTCCGGGCCAGTCGTATTCGCGGAAAAACTTCTCTACCTCGGGTTCGAGCCGCTGTACGTGCCGGCCAAGTTTCTTGTTGAATTTTTCGATGAAGTGTTCAGCGAGGAGCGGAATATCATTTTTTCTCCCCCGAAGCGATGGAAGCGTGATCGGCAGGACATTGATCCGGTAGTAGAGATCCTCTCTGAATCTATCGTTCTGCACATCCTGGAGGAGGTCTCTGTTGGTCGCCGCCACCAGCCTGACATCGACCTTTATGGTCTGCACGCCTCCCACCCGTTCAAATTCGCGGTCCTGGATCGTCCGGAGCAGTTTGGCCTGCATGTCCTTCGGGAGATCACCGATTTCATCGAGAAACAGCGTCCCTTTTTGGGCCTGCTCGAACCTGCCGAGTTTTTTGTTGACGGCCCCGGTGAAGGCCCCCTTCTCGTATCCGAACAATTCACTCTCCATCAGGTTCTTGGGAATGGCCGCGCAGTTGATTTTGATGAAGGGGTTGTCCTTCCGCGTGCTGTTTTCGTGGATTGCACGGGCGATGAGTTCCTTACCCGTTCCCGTCTCTCCGGTGATCAGGATGGTAGTGGGCTTCGGGGCCACCGTTTTGACAATGTCGTATATTTCCAGCATGGGTTTGCTGGTCCCTATGAGGGTGTAGTGGTCATCTTCTCCGGGATCGAGAACCACGTCACGATCGCTCAACGACTTTGTCTTCACCGCTTTGCCGATGATGTTCTTCAGGTCTTCCTGATCGAAGGGCTTGGTAATATAATCAAAGGCCCCCTTCTTCACGGCCTCGACGGCGTTCGCTATGGTGCCGTGAGCGGTAATGATAATCACCGGCAGTGACGGATATTTTTCTATGACCCGTCGCAGGAGACCGATACCGCCGAGCCGCGGCATTTTCAGGTCGGTGACGACAACGGAGATGTCTTGTTTTTTCATGACATTGAGGGCCTCAAAGCCGTCGGCAGCGGTCGCAACCTGGTATCCCTCCTTCTTCAGCATGGCGGACAGGACGAGCCGCATGCTTTTCTCGTCGTCAACGACCAGTATGGTCTTTTTTTCTAATGATTTCGGGCTACTCACGTTCCCCTCATACCACCGGTTCTTTTTTCTATTATTCGCTCTATCTATTACAGGAGAGAGGCACTGTCAAGCTTCCGGGTGTCTCTTTTCCGCAAGGGGAGACATCTTTTCCCCTCCGGTCATGAATCCTGCACCGGTATCCGTATGTGAAAGACAGAACCGTGGCCCGGGGAGGATGTGACGTCGATAGTACCCCCATGGGCCTTGACGATCTGCTGAGAGATGGCAAGACCGATTCCCGTGCCCTTGTCTTTGGTCGTATAAAAGGGTTTGAAGAGGCGTTTTATGGCCTTCTTTTCGATTCCCTCTCCCGTATCCTCAACGGCTATCTCGATCCCGGGGTTGTTTTCGGTGTCGATAACCCTCGCCGAAAGCGTCAGGGTACCCCCCTGAGGCATCGCCTCCACGGCATTCAGAACGATGTTCAAGACCGCCTGCACCATCTGTTCGCCGTCAACCCAGACCGGGGGCAGGTCCCGTGGGAGGTCTTTCCTGACAGCTATCCCTTCGGGAAGGTGCTGTGACGTGATCAGGGCGATGATCCTCTCCAGGATATCGGCGATATCCCGGGTGTCCGGATCGATGGTGCCGGGCTTCGCGTAGTTGAGAAAGCGCGATACCACATTGTTCAATCTGTCGATTTCACTGGTAATGACATCGAAGAGCTCACGGTTTTCCGCAGACTCGGTGTCGGATTTCAGGTACTGGGCGGCACCCTTTATTGATCCGAGGGGATTGCGAATCTCGTGCGCGAGGGTGCTCGCCATTTCATCGAGGAGGAGGGCCTTCTCCCTCTCCACCTCCTCATCGATGGTATAGAGCGAATTGAGGGATCCCTTTCCCTCGGGGAAGAGGTACAGTCCCGCCTTCTTGAGGATCAGTTTCACGGGATCTATGAAAATGACGATGATAAATGCCGTCATGAATATCATGGTGAAGGGGGGAATTCCTCCCCCCTCTCCGAAGATGGCAAGGACGAGGTAGAAAGTGACGGTTACAAAGACAATCAGAAGAAAGACGATTGCTGCCCGTACCATTATTTCATACAGTTCGGGGAGGCGGGGGTAGGTAATGGTGATCAGGATGAGATAGATGAGGATTGCCAGGGCGATATCCAATAGCAGGGGAACGGTGGGGCGGTATAGGTGCGCTATGTTCGTCAGGCTCAGAATACCCGTGATTGCGCATGCGGCGGCCACATAGGTAAACCTTTTTCGCTCTATGTCGTCGGCCGCATTTCGTATCGCATGAAAGAGCAGCACAAGCCCATACACCAGGGCAGCGCCTATAGAGAGATACAGAATGCCGGCCGCGTAGTGCCAGTCAAAGAAAAATGGAAAATATACGGCAGCAATGATCAGACTTCCGAGGCCCGCGTATACTGCCGGGCGGTTCGAAGGTATCTCACGGTTGTCGAGAAAGATTTGACTGAAGCCGATCAGGAGCGGAGGTATCACCAGGAGACCAAGCGCGTGAAAGGTTTTCCAAAAATCATTGGGGAAAATCCCTTCGAAGAAGGCCCCCGTTTTTTCAAGAAAGAGCCCGAGGCACAGGGCTGCGAAGGTGATGTGAAGCCGCCGTTTATTCTTTTTTATGAGCAGTGAGGCCGCAACCGTCAGGCTGATTGCTGCCAGGGCAAATGTCTCCATAGATGACTCCCTCAGTAAGCACGCAACTCGTGTTACATCAGCGAACTCGCTGGTATGCAATCCCTCAGGGGAGAAGCTATCATATACACATCGCCATTACAAGATTGGCCGCGGGGTATGTATCGGTAATGCCTCTGCTGTTAACGCTTCGCCCTCTGCAGGTGTGTAATCCTTTACTGGCTGCGAAACATCTTACGCACCAAAAGCCCCCTGCGTATACCGCCGGCAGGGCAGCGTTGTTACCGGTATGGCCATATAGTATTCGGCATTTCAGCCTGTTGCCTTAGCCCCTCGCAATTGAGGGTTACGGTGGCATGCAATGTGCGTAGTTGTGGGAGATAGGTCAAGTTCAGGGAAAGGGTACAGAGGCGGAAATGAGTGATCATAGAACAGCGGTTGTTTTTCCAGGCCAGGGGTCTCAGCGCCCCGGTATGGGAAAAGATTTTTATGATACGATCCCGGTAAGCAGGGATACCTATAATGAGGCCTCGGAGACCCTGGGATGGGATGTGGGCGCTATGTGCTTCGAGGAGGACGAGAGGTTGAACCTGACCGAATACGCCCAGCCCTGCATACTGGCGACCGAGATTGCCATGTTTCGCGGACTCCAGCTTCCGTATGACTTTGACCCTGAGTATTTCGGGGGTCACAGCCTGGGCGAATATACGGCCCTGGTCGCTGCGGGGGTCCTCCCCTTTTCCGACGCCCTTATTATTGTTCAGACACGGGGCCGTCTCATGCAGGAGGCAACGCCCGTGGGGATGGGCGGGATGGCAGCCGTCATAGCTGCCGGCTTGGACGTGCAAAAGGTCCTGCGTGCGCTTGGGGACTTGCCTGTTGATCTGGCGAATGACAATTCCGCCGATCAGGTCGTTATAAGTGGTGAGTTGAGCGCGATCCCCGAGGCGGAAGAGAGGCTCAGGGCATCTATCGGCGACGACCCCTCTTTTCGGTTTATACCCCTGAATGTCAGTGCCCCTTTTCACAGCCGTTTTATGGGGACCATCGAAGGGCGTTTCAGGGAGGTATTGCAAAACATCGAAACAAAATTAGAGCCCGGCAATGCAAACCGGGTGACGTCAAATTTTACCGGTCTTTTCCATTCGAACGACAGCAGCGAGATTATTGGTCGAATGGTATCTCAGCTCAACAATACGGTGCAGTGGAGGAAGAACATGGACGCCCTTGCCGCTACGGGGAATTCCATCTTTGAAGTGGGCCCTGGCCGCCCCCTCAGGGGATTCTTCAAGACCATGAATCTGGAATGCCAGTCCATTACGACATTTTCGGGGGCGCAGAGGGTATTTGAACGGACCGGGGGGTCACAAAAACAGTTGTGACGATCGGCAGACGATTCTTGGACCCCCGCTTCCTGACGCCTTGTAGCAGGAGAATCAGTGCGTTTCCGACTGCGGGGACCGTTCTCATCAGAGAGCGGGTGAACGCGTGATGAGGCCCCCTTAAATCTTTCAGGAGAACAGGTACACTATGGATTTCAATCTTACCGATGATCAGCAGATGTATGTGGAGACAATCCGGAAATTTGTCAAAAACGAGATAACGCCTGACGTTATGGAGCGGGAACAGGCGCATGCCTTTCCCCTCGACACAATTGAAAAGGCGTGGAAGATCGGCCTTATGAATCTCTCCATCCCCGAATCGGTGAAGGGGTTTGAGGTGGATATCATTTCGTCGGCATTGATTGTCAAGGAACTGTCCTATGGCGATACCGGCATCTCCACATCGGTGATGTGCAATGATCTGGCGAATATCGTGATTGCCCAGCATGGAACGGAGGAGCAGAAAGATGCCTTTCTCCAACCCTTTATCGAGGCCCCCATCGTTTCGGCCTTCTGTCTGACCGAGCCCGGCGCAGGCTCCGATAATTCCGCAATGACGACCTTCATCCGGAAGGGAGAAGACGGACGGTACGTTCTCAACGGGGAGAAATGTTTCATCACCAATGCCTCGTATGCGTCACAGTTTACCGTCTTCTGCAAGGTGGGAGGCCCCGGTGGCCTTATGATGGCCTGTGTTATTATCCCGCAGAGCTCCCTGAGCGATGCGGATATCGTCACCCAGCTCTCGGGGGGGAGGGAGATCACCCTGCAAGGCGGCGGCAGGATCATAACGGGAAAACCCGAGGACAAGCTCGGGCAGCGCCTGTCAAATACCGCGACGGTGACCTTCGAAGATGTTGTCCTTGAGGATTATCAAATCATTGGGAACAGGCGGCTCGGTTTCAGATATGCCGTCGACGTCCTCGATTATGCGAGGCCCATGGTGGCGGCGATCGGTGTCGGTCTTGCGAAGAGGGCCTTCGATATTACGCTGGAATACACGAAGGAACGTAAACAGTTTGGACAGAGGATCTGCGATCTCCCGGTAGCGCGCGATACGCTGGTGGAGATGTGGAAACGGGTCGAGCTGTCGGATCTGGCCCTGATGAAGGCGGCGGCCAAGGTCCAGGAACAGGCCGATGACAGCGGCATATACGCCTCCCTGGCGAAGAATGTTGCCGCCGAGGCGGCCCTCTTCTGTGCCAAGGAGGGGCTCCATCTGCACGGTGGTTACGGTTTCATGTCGGAGTATGAGATCTCGAAACTGGCACGGGATGTCCATATCATCGACATATATGAAGGAACCCGAGAGGTTCAGGATATGATCATAGGACGGGAGCTCGTATAGGGATGCTGTATATTCATGGGTTAGGTCATTTTCATCCGGAAAACGTGATCACGAACCGCTTCCTGGAGGAGCTGGACATCGGGAGCAGTGAGGAATGGATTCTGGAGCGGGTCGGTATACGGACCCGCCGGACAGCTTTGCCCCTGGAGTATATTAAGGAGACGAAGAATCGGGACCTGCGGGCCGCTATGGAGGCTTGTCTGTATACGAATGCCCAGACGGGAGGGCGCGCAGCGTGTCTGGCCCTGGAGCGGGCGGGACTGAAGCCTGAAGATATCGGGATGGTGATCTCCGGAAGTTCGGCATCCGACTATATAACCCCGGCCGAGGCGGCCACAGTGGCAGCGGAGATCGGGATTGACGTGCCCTGCTTTGATCTGAATTCCGCCTGTTCCACCTTCGGGATGCAGATGAAGGTTCTCTCCGATATGAAGCCGGAGGCGCTTCCTCCCTATGTCCTGATCGTCAATCCGGAGAATGTCACTCGTGTCATAGATTATTCAGACCGGAGGGCCGCACCGCTTTTCGGGGACGGGACCAGTGCCGCCGTTGTGTCCGCGTCTGTCCCCTCGAAGATGGTATGCGAGGCCTTCTTCTGTGATTCGAATCCCTCGTCGTGGGACAAGGTGCGTGTCCCACGGGTGGGACACTTCGATCAGGAAGGGAGCGCCGTTCAAGGGTTTGCGATACGCAAGACGACACAGCTACTCAGGGAATTACAGGAGATGTACCCTGCGGGGTATGACCGATTCAAGTTTGTTGGACACCAGGCGAACTTCGGGATGCTCAAGACCGTCTGCGAACGGTGCGGGATATCCGAAGAAGATCACTGGCACAATATTATCGATTACGGTAACGCCGGATGCTCGGGGGCACCAAGTGTCCTGAGCGAGCACTGGGACGACCTGCGCGGCGGAGATCATATCGCATTGGTCTTGGTGGGTGGGGGGCTTACCTGGGTTCGTACAATGCTGAGAGTTGTAGAATAGAACAGGTGAACCGATAGTGAGGAAACTGTGACCTACGCTGAATTTATGAAAAAAGAAAATTTTGATCTGAGTGATCTGCTTGCCTTCGCCTACGGACGACTTGTGGATAACCCGCCCGAGACCTTTGACTCCCGGTTGCCCGCACCCCCGTTCCTGATGGTGGATCGCATCCTCTCGATAACGGGCAACGGACGGAAGGGAATCATTGTCGCCGAACAGGATATAAAGATGGACGCCTGGTATTTCCAATGTCACATGCCGGGAGATCCCGTACAGCCGGGGTGCCTGTGTGTGGATGCGATCTGGCAGCTGCTGGGGTTTTACTGCTGCTGGAGGGGGGGCTTGGGCGGTGGCAGGGCGCTGGGTTCCGAGGAGATCATCTTTAACGGACAGGTCCGACCCTACAACAAAACGGTCCGGTATGAAATTGACGTGAAGCGGTTTTCCAATCTCAAGGGGTCGGGCTCGAGCATCGTCATAGGAGATGGCAGGGTATTCGTTGACGACGAACTGATTATGACCGTTACAAATGCCCGTACGGGGATCTTCAAGGGGATCGTGTATCCCGATTATCCGAAGGAGTCTCCCAATTCAAGGGGGGGCATTATCAAGAGGGACATATGAGCCATTCAAGGACAGGCAGTACGAATATAGAATCGAGGCCGGTGGCCATTGTCACCGGAGGCGGAACCGGGATAGGCGCCGCATGCTGCGAGGCCCTCTCCCTCGAGGGGTTCAGAATCGGTATCCATTACCGGCATAGTGAGGCCCGGGCGAAGGAGGTCCTCTCCCGGATTGAGGATGGATTTCTCCTGAAGGCGGATCTTGCCGATGTGGACGAGGTGGAGGCACTGGTAAAGTCGATCAAGGCCGCGGCGGGCCGCGTCGATGTCCTGGTCAACAACGCCGGCACATCCGTCAATAACGATATCAACTCGATGAAGATCGAAGAGTTTGACTCACAGCGGTCGATGCTTCGCGGAACCTGGTATCTCACCAAACGGATACTGCGTCTCTTCATGCTTCGCACGGGAAGCGGCAGGATCATCAATATCTCCAGTGTGGTGGGGCATACCGGGAACAAGTGGCAGA
The DNA here is from genome assembly GCA_964468685.1 of uncultured Syntrophaceae bacterium. Taxonomy (GTDB): domain Bacteria; phylum Desulfobacterota; class Syntrophia; order Syntrophales; family UBA2210; genus UBA6078. The sequence goes on from CAYXUH010000013.1 coordinate 21,644, forward strand.
TCCCGTACACAATGGAAAAGGCGGCCCTTGACGCCTTCACAAAATCTCTCACCAAGGAGCTGCAGGGGCGCGATATTCTCGTCAATTCGGTGGCGCCTGGATTTATCGATACGGCCATGACCACGGATCTTCCCGATGAGATTCGGCAGGGTATCTTCGAGGACATTCCCTTAGGAAGAATGGGTTATCCCGAGGAGGTGGCCGATGTCGTGGCCTTTCTTGCCTGCAGGGGAACATATATCACGGGGAGCGTGATCCATGTAAACGGAGGGCTCTATGGGGGCTGATCATGAAACGATCCGACAGGTTCTGGAGATGGTTCCCCAGCAGCAGCCGTTCCGTTTTATCGATGACATACGGGAGATGGACGGGACCCACATTATCGGGACATATCGGTTCCGGGACGACGAGTATTTCTATCGGGGGCACTTCCCCGGTCAGCCCGTCACCCCCGGGGTTATCCTGATTGAAGCGATGGCGCAGACGGGGGTTGTCGCCTTCGGCATATACCTGCTCATGCGGCAGGGGATGACCTCCGACCGGATCAAACAGATGGTTACCCTTTTTGCTATGGTTGATGACTGTGAATTTAACGCCGTCGTAGGTCCCGGAGAACGGGTTATTATCAGGGGTGAAAAGATCTATCTTCGCAGGGGAAATCTAAAGACGAAGGTCAGTATGGAGCGGGAGAACGGGGAGTTTGTCTGCTCCGGGACACTGACCGGCAGAGGAGTTGATTCTCATGAAACATAGGATTGTGATAACGGGGATGGGCGTTGTGGCGCCGAACGGTCACGGATTGATTGATTTTGAACAGGCCCTGCGCGAGGGGCGGTCGGGAGTTCGATTTTTTCCCCGGCTGGAGGAACTGAAGTTTGGCTGTCAGATAGGGGGGGCGCCGGAGGGGATCGATGAAATTCTCACGAGCTATTTCGACGAAGAAACCCTTCTCTCCATGAACCAGAACATCGGATACATATCCATAGCCGCCGTAGATGCGTGGCGCGATGCGGGGTTTGAGGTTCCCGGCGACGGCGATCCGGTGGATTGGGAGACGGGCGCTATCCTCGGGTGCGGTATCGGGGGGATGGATACGATTACCGAAACAATTGTCCCCATGGTGAATGGGGGGAAGACGCGACGTATGGGGAGCACGGTGGTCGAACGGGTTATGAACAGTGGGACAAGCGCCCGTGTGGGAGGGCTGCTGGCCCTGGGAAACCAGGTGACATCAAACTCCTCCGCCTGTAGCACCGGTACAGAGGCCATCGCCAACGCAGTGTGGAGGATCCGAACGGGGCTGGCAAAGAGAATGCTGGCAGGCGGGTCTGAAGGTCCCTCTCCTTACATATGGGCTGGATTCGATTCCATGCGTGTGATCGCGCGCAAGTTCAACGATCAACCGGAAAAGGGCTCCCGACCGATGAGCGCCTCGGCGAACGGTTTTGTTCCCGGTGCGGGAGGAGCCGTCCTGGTCCTTGAGGAACTGGAGACCGCCCGAGCCCGTGGAGCGAGGATCTACGCGGAGGTTCTTGGTGGAGTCGTCAACTGTGGCGGCCAGCGAAACGGCGGTAGCATGACTGCGCCGAACCCGGAAGGGGTCCAGGGTTGTATCAAGGGGGCGATAGCCGATGCGGGGATATCCCCCGGTGAGATTGATGCCATTAACGGTCATCTGACCGCCACCTTTGCCGATCCTTCGGAGGTCGGGAACTGGTCGCAGGCCCTCGGTAGGGGTCCGACCGATTTCCCTTATATCAACTCGACAAAATCGATGGTCGGACACTGCCTCGGGGCGGCGGGGGCGATCGAGAGCGTTGCCGTTGCACTGCAGCTGCAGAAGGGATTCCTCCACCCGTCTGTTAATTGCGAGGATGTGCATCCTGAGATTGAGGCCTTTGCGGATAAGATTCCTCAAACGGTCATGGAATATCCTGAACTCAAGGTGATCGCCAAGGCCAGTTTCGGTTTTGGAGATGTGAACAGCTGCCTGATTTTCAAAAAGTGGGAAGATGCATAACCGGCCTTCGGCTGATAACTAGTACTATACTACATTAAGGAGAAGACAATGGACGAACAGAAAATTTTTCAGGAGATGGTTGATATCTTAAGGCCGTACGTAAAGGACCCGGCATTGCTGGAAGGGGCAACAAAGGAGACTCACATACTCGATGATCTCAAGGTCAATTCCGCGCGTCTGGTCGATGTGATTATCAAATGTGAGGATGCCTTTGACATCGAGATCGATGACGATGATGCCGATCAGATCAGAACGATCGGGAATGCCGTGGATGTCATAACCGCTAAATTACAGTGAAATCATGGTAACGTCATGAATTGGAAAACAAGATATCTGCTACGTCTACAGAGCTTCCTGGGATGGCTGTCCATTTTCGTTATCGCGCCCTTCACACATCTGTTTGTAAGGGTGATGGGGTACCGTGTAAGGGAGCTTCGAAGGGCGAGAAGGACTATCAAGGGCCTCTTTAAGGAACACAAGGGGCCATGGATTATATGCCCGAATCATCTCACCATGATAGATTCCGTAGTTCTTCAGTGCGCCATGGCGCCTCTCCACGGGTATATGGTCCGGTACCGACGATTTCCCTGGAACCTGCCGGAGCGTGCAAATTTTCAGAAGAATATCTTTCTGACGGTTATTTGCTACCTGTCAAAGTGCATACCCATCAGCCGCGGAGGTGACCGGGGGAAGATAAAGGCCACCCTCGACAGGTGCGTCTATCTCCTGAAGAAAAGAGAGAGCCTTCTCATTTTTCCGGAGGGGGGACGTTCCCGGACGGGCCGGGTGGATGTGGAAAAGGCCTCCTACGGGGTGGGTCGTCTGGTGGCTAATGCCCCCCAGTGCCGGGTAATGTGTATGTACCTCAGGGGAGACGGCCAGGAAACATACGGCGGCATTCCCCGGTTTGGTGAACGCTTCACCATGCAGATAGAGGCATTCAAGCCCGAAATGGAGAACAGGGGGTTGAAGGCGCAGAGGAGCTGCGCACGGCAGATCGTGGAGCGCCTGGCCCGAATGGAGAAAAAGTATTTTGATAGGAAACGACATCGTGGATCTTATGGACCCTCAGGCACGGGGGAAAAGTCGGGATATCCCCTTCATGGACAGGGTGTTCACGCCGGATGAGCGTTGCTTGATTCAAGACAGCAGCAATCCGGACATTATGCTCTGGACCCTGTGGGCGGGTAAGGAGACAGGGTATAAGGCCCTGCGGAGGCGGTTTCCAGCCGTTTCTTCCGCGCCTCGGCGGTATGAGGTACACCTGCTGTGCACAGGCAATCACATACCTGAATCGGACACCGTTCACACCCCCTGCGGTCCGGTATCCATCCGTTTTTGTATCACCGGTGAGTACGTCCACTGTATCGGCGCGACCACGGACGAAGAGGTGGATGCCATCTCCTGGGATGTTCAGAAGATGCCCCGGACTCAGCCTTCGTGCGATGAATCGTTATTTGTCCGTGAAATGGCGAAGCGGGGCATATCGGCTTGCCTGGGCGAACAGCCGGAGGCCGTTGACATTATCCGCCCGGAGGACGGTCGTGGCTTCGCTCCCCCGGTGATCAAGATCAGGGGTAGAAACCCCTCTATCAATCTCAGTATGAGCCACGATGGCCGGTTTGCCGCCTGTGCATTTTCAGCGGACTAGGTTCAATCCGATAAACCCGTAATCTCATTCCCTCTCTTCATCCCAATCTTTTTTTCTCGTGAAATGGTTAAAGCCGCCTGATCGGTACAAAGCGGACAATTCATTTGCTACAAAACCGGACAATTCTATTTGCTGACAACATCACTGCACGTCGGACTTGACAGGGGCGCTAATCATTTATAGTATAGCTACACTTGAGTGCGACTACCGGAGATAATGAATACATTTATCAGAACAACATCGTGTATAATACTTGTTGTGTTCCTTATCCTTTCGATTTCTGCAAAGGGGAGGGGGGGCGAGATGGACACCATACGAAAACCGATCATTGCGGGTACGTGGTATCCGGCGGATCCGGCACAGTTGAGGGCCGATATAGAAGGATACCTCGCCGGCGCGCGGGTGGATGCTGTTAATGGGAAGGTAATGGGGATCATCTCCCCTCATGCCGGGTACGTGTATTCGGGACAGGTTGCCGCTCATGCCTATAAAGCCGCACAGGGAAGTGAATTTGATGCGGTGATTCTCATAGGCCCGAGTCACAGGGCGTCTTTCAAAGGGGCCTCCATATATAATGGAGAGGGATATGAGACCCCGCTGGGCATCATCCCTGTTGACAAGGCCCTGGCCGGGAATATAGCGACGTACAGTGGTGGTGTGGTATCACTGGTCCCGGACGATCGCCTCCCGGAGAATTCCCTTGAGATCCAGGTGCCCTTTCTCCAAGTGGCCCTCGGTACGATTCCCTTTGTTCCCATCCTGATGGGGACACAGGACCTTGGTACCTGCAGGGCGTTGGCCGACGCGATCATACGGGCGGTGGGAGATGGCAGGGTGCTGGTGATTGCCAGCTCCGATTTTTCTCATTACCATAGCTACGACAGGGCCATTGAAATGGATTCGGCGGCGCTGGAATATATTGAAAAGATGGATGCAGAGGGGCTCCTGCGGGGTGTTGAGGGCGGCAGATGCGAGGCGTGTGGTGCCGGACCGGTGGTCGTGACAACAATGGTGGCCAGGGCGATGGGAGCCGATAACGCCAGGATCTTGGAATATATGAACTCCGGTGATATTACGGGGGATAAAAACGGGGTCGTGGGATACGCTGCCGTTGTCTTGTATAAAAAGGACGCGGACGGTGTGGACCGGCGGGAGAATGTCGAGGATGAACTTGACGAAACAGGAAAAAGATCTACTCCTTACAATAGCACGGAAGAGTATTGAGGCCGGCCTTGCCGGGAGGGGAGTGTCTTCCCCTGAGATAGAATCTGGCACCTTGAAGGAAAAGATGGGCGCCTTTGTTACGCTCAAGAAACAGGACCGGTTGAGGGGCTGTATCGGGTTTATAGATGGTAGAAAACCGCTTTATGAAACGGTTGAGGAGATGGCACAGGCGGCAGCCTTCAGGGACTCCCGGTTTTCCCCCGTGCGAGAAGACGAACTCAAAGATCTGGAGATAGAAATATCGGCCCTGACACCACTCAAGCAGATACACGATGTGGGTGAGATCGAGGTAGGGCGTCATGGAATCTATATTGTCAAGGGCTTTCATTCCGGATTGCTCCTGCCACAGGTTGCTACCGAGTACGAATGGGATAGAATCACATTTCTGAAGGAGACCTGCAGAAAGGCGGGGCTTCCGGAGGACGCATGGGAGGATGCGGACACACAGATATTTATTTTTTCCGCACATGTTTTCAGCGAAAGATAGGTATTGATGGTTTTTTCTCTTACGATATTTTTTCTCTTAAACCATGATTTTTGATAAAAACCTCTTGACAAACACATCTTTTATATTTAGTATCCCGATTTCCATTTGAGGGGAGTCGAGCGCGTTTGTCCAAAGGAGTCGAGGCACTGGTTGGCTCGCCCTGTGTCTTGAAATCCTTTAATGTGAGTAAGTTAACTTGCTGGCGTAGCTCAGTTGGTAGAGCAGCTGATTTGTAATCAGCAGGTCGCG
>CAYXUH010000014.1:0-2467 GCA_964468685.1 uncultured Syntrophaceae bacterium
TTTATAAGGCTGCGCCAGTTTCTCTCCATATTGTTAGTTCCTCATATAAAACTTTTACTTAGAGTAAAACTCAACCACCAACTGCTCCTGGATGGGCATGGTCAACTCTTCCCGAGCGGGCAGCGCCTTTACAACACCGGCAAAATTATCTTTATCCATCTCCAACCACTCGGGTACGCCCCGTCTGGCAACGGTTTCCACGGCATCGAGTATGATGGCGACCTTCTTGCTTTTTTCCTTAACCTGTATCTTGTCACCGACATTAACCAGATACGAAGGTATATTTACCTTCTTGTCATTCACCAGAAAATGGTTATGCCGTACAAGTTGTCTCGCCTCGCCTCTGGAACTTGCGAAGCCCAGTCTGTACACCATATTGTCCAGCCTTCTTTCCAGCAGAAGCAACAGATTCGTCCCTGTCACACCCTTCTGTCTCTCAGCCTTTTCAAAACAGCCCTTAAACGATTTTTCCAGAAGGCCGAAGGTCCTTTTGAGCTTCTGTTTTTCCCTCAACTGGGTGCCGTAATCGGATTGCTTGCGCCTGAACTTGACCTGCCCATGTTCCCCAGGAACATAACTCCTCCGTTCGAAGGCACACTTATCGCCATAGCACCTGTCCCCTTTCAGGAACAGCTTTGCACCCTCAGCCCGGCATAATCTGCATAAAGATCCTCTGTATCTTGCCAAAACACTCCTCCACTAATATGTAATCCAATCAGGATCAGGGTACCTTTTAAAAGGACCTAGACCCTTCTCCTTTTGGGCGGACGGCAACCATTATGGGGAATCGGCGTCACGTCCCTGATAAGACTTATGTTCAAACCCGCTGCCTGCAGCGCCCTGAGCGCCGATTCTCTTCCGGAACCGGGGCCCTTCATATATACCTGCACATTTCTCATTCCATGCACCCTAGCCTTTTTAACAGCGTCCGTAGCGGTCAGCTGTGCGGCGAAGGGAGTGCTTTTTCTCGAACCCTTGAACCCCTGCCCTCCACCGGAAGACCAGGCAATAACATTGCCGCTCAAATCCGTAATCGTGACTATGGTGTTGTTGAAAGTTGATTGAATATGAGCAATCCCGTCAGAGATATTCTTTTTTTCCTTTTTCTTTACATTTCTCTTCTTTGGCTGAGCCATCGTTCCTCCAGGTAGAGAGCACACCTCATGGCGGACTCTTCTCGCATTACTTTCTCTTTCCGCCCACAGCCTTCCTCGGGCCCTTCCTCGTTCGCGCGTTGGTAGAGGTCCTCTGCCCCCTTACGGGAAGTCCCTTTCTGTGTCGAAGCCCCCGGTACGTCCCTATATCCATGAGACGTTTTATAGACATGGTAACCTCCCTCCGGAGGTCACCCTCAACCTTGGAATCCTTATCTATAATGTCCCTTATTGCGGTTACCTGCTCATCAAGAAGGTTGTCGGTCCTGGTATCATAATCAATTCCCGCCTCTTCAAGTATCTTGCGAGATTTAGACCTCCCTATACCGTATATATACGTGAGAGCTATCTCCATTCTTTTGTTCTTGGGTAAATCGACCCCTGCTATTCGTGCCACCTGTGCAACCTCCCGCCGGTTATCCCTGGCGCTGTTTATGTTTAGGGTTTTCGCATATGACTCTTACAACGCCACGTCTCTTTATAATTTTACACTTATCGCATATCTTTTTAACAGACGCTCTTACTTTCACCGCTCTACTCCATTTCCTTCTTATTTGGACCGATAGGTAATCCTGCCCCGGGTCAGGTCATACGGGGACAACTCTATCGTTACTTTGTCCCCCGGCAGTATCTTGATAAAATGCATCCTCATCTTCCCCGAGATGTGGGCCAGGACACGGTGCCCGTTCTCGAGCTCGACGCGAAACATCGCATTCGGCAATGGTTCTAGCACCGTCCCTTCAACAACTATAGCGTCTTCTTTAGCCATGTGATCATCACCCCGCCAGGCATCCAAAAAGGTACAGGTACCCTGGCTTATGTCCTGCTGCTTAATATCACAGGCCCGTCTTCAGTGACGGCTATCGTATGTTCAAAGTGGGCCGACAGACTGCCATCGTCCGTTACTACTGTCCAGCCGTCAGGCTTCACCCCTACCACGTACGACCCCTCATTTACCATGGGCTCTATGGCCATTACCATACCGGCCCTCAGTTTGACCCCCCTGCCGCGAACACCAAAGTTTGGAATCGGTGGATCTTCATGAAGGTCCTTTCCTATTCCGTGGCCCACATAATCTCGTACTACCGAGAATCCGGCCTTTTCCACACAACTTTGTACCGCAAAGGATATGTCGCCTAACCTGTTTCCTTCTCGTGCTTTTTCTATCCCTTTGTACAGGGCCTCTTCCGTCACCTTCATCAGTCTGGCGGCTGACGCTGAAATCCTCCCCACAGCGACGGTGATAGCAGAATCTCCATAATATCCCTTATAATAAACCCCGTAATCGAGACTTATAATGTCACCCTCTTCCA
>CAYXUH010000014.1:2567-14257 GCA_964468685.1 uncultured Syntrophaceae bacterium
ATTGAGCGATGCACAGAGCGCAAAGGGAAACCCGCCGTATCCCTTGAAAGCAGGCTTGGCACCCCTCTTGTGTGCTGTAACCTCGGCGTATTCATTCAACTCCGAGGTCGTAACCCCCGGTTTCACCTTTTCGCTTAAACAAGCCAAAACTTCAGCAACAATAGCGTTGGTCTCTCCCATCTTTTGTATCTCTTCGGGAGATTTGAGAATGATCATCTGCTGTATCGCCTCACAACCTGTTGTCCGTCAACGCCTTCTGCCCATCTTGCCCTTTTTCATAAACCCTTCATACTGTCTGGTGAGCAGATGGGTCTCTATCTGACCGGCAGTGTCGAGGGCAACCCCGACGACAATGAGGAGTGCCGTCCCTCCAAAATAAAAGGGAACATTAAAGCGGCTGATAAGGATGCTCGGCAGGACACAAACAGCGGATACATACATGGCACCACTAAAGGTTAGCCGCGTCAGTACACTGTCTATATACTCAGCGGTCTTTTTACCCGGCCGTATGCCCGGCACATAACCGCCATTTTTTCTCATGTTGTCCGCAACAGTTACCGGATTGAAGGTAACAGCCGTATAAAAATAACAAAAGAATATGATAAGTACGACATAAAAAAGCTCATACACAATTCTGCCCGGCATCAGGAACCCTGCCACCGTTTGCATCCACGGATGCGGAATAAAATTGGCAATGGTCGCCGGAAACATGATGATCGATGAAGCGAAGATCGGGGGGATAACACCCGCCGTGTTGACCTTCAGGGGCAGATGGGTGGTCTGCCCGCCATACATCTTCCTCCCGACAACCCTTTTTGCGTACTGTACGGGGATCCTCCTCTGAGCGCTCTCTACGAACACGATCACACCCACAACACCGACCATCAGAACGAAAAGGAGCACGACAAAGAATATCCCCATCTCACCTGTTGACAACAGCCGGAATGTGTTTACTACGGCGGCCGGCCCCCTGCATACGATACCCGCGAAGATGATCAGGGATATCCCGTTCCCTATCCCCTTCTCCGTAATCGTCTCCCCCAGCCACATGATAAAGGACGTACCTGCCGTCAGTGTAATAACGGTCATCAGGCGAAACGCCCATCCCGGGGTAATGACAACGGACAGGCCCGTAGGACCTGCCATATTTTCAAGACCGACAGCTATACCAAACCCTTGGATGACACTCAGGATGACAGTCCCGTATCTCGTATACTGGGTTATCTTTCTTCTTCCTGCCTCGCCCTCTTTCGATAATTTTTCGAGATGAGGAACGGCAACCGTCAATAACTGCAGGATGATGGATGCGCTGATATAGGGCATAATACCCAGCGCGAACACAGAAAGCCTGCTCAGTGCGCCCCCCGCAAACATATCAAAGAGCCCAAGCAGGGAGTTCTTCGCCTGTTCAAAAAGCGCGGCAAGGGCTTGGGTATCGATACCGGGAGTCGGAACATGAACACCTATCCGGTAAACGGCAAGGAGAAGAAAGGTGAAGAGTATCTTCTTCTGCAACTCCGGGATCTTTGTTATGTTCTTAAAACCACCTAGCATCAAACAACCTCTATCGTGCCGCCCGAGGCCTCTATTTTCTCCCGGGCGCCGCGGCTTATGCCATTCACCTTCACCGTCAACGGATGGTCTATCGTTCCCTTACCAAGTACCTTGATTGCATCACCAGCGCTTTTGACGATACCGATTGTCATCAGGGTATCTGCGTCGATAACCGAATCCTTCGGGAATACACCCAACTGGCCGATATTCACGATAACGACGTCTTTTCGGAATCTGTTGTGAAAGCCCCTTTTCGGCAACCGTCTGGAAAGAGGCATCTGACCGCCCTCGAATCCAGGTCTCACGCCGCCCCCTGAACGGGAGTTCTGCCCCTTATGGCCCCGGCAGGATGTCCCTCCGTGGCCCGAACCATCGCCACGCCCTACCCGTTTTCCCTTTTTAGTGGCCCCTTTAGCGGGCCTCAATTCATTCAACTTCATGCGTCCTTCTCACATTCTTCCACAGAAACCAGATGGGAAACCTTGTTGACCATACCCCTAATCTCCGGAGTGTCTTTGAGGTAAACGGTTTTATGCATCTTTCCAAGTCCCATCCCCTGCAGCACCTTCCTCTGCGTCTCAGGCCGCCCTATGGAACTCTTTATCAGTTCAATCTTAAGCTGTTTCACAACCTACGCTCCATATACCATCTTTAGATTTCAGAGATATCCTTACCCCGCAGGGCGGCTATCTGTGCAGGGTCCCTCAAACTCATCAGCCCCTTCATCGTTGCCTTAACAAGATTATGGGGGTTATGGGAACCAAGGCATTTGGTCAATATATTCTGAACTCCTGCTACCTCCAGGATGGCCCTGACGGCTCCTCCCGCTATGAGACCCGTACCCTTCGAGGCGGGCTTCAAGAGGACCCTTCCGGCTCCATAATGCCCTATCACCTCGTGGGGGATCGTCCCGTCCGCGATAGATACCTTCACAATGTTCCGCTTGGCCATCTCCATACCCTTCCTGATGGCCTCCGGAACCTCCTTAGCCTTTCCCAATCCTATGCCGACAGAGCCATTACCGTCACCAACCGCTACCACGGCACTGAATCGAAACCTCCGCCCGCCTTTTACCACCTTGGCAGTCCTGTTGATCTTTATTACCTTGTCAAGAAGTTCGAGCTCTTCCATATCTCCCTTATCCAGATCCAAAGATTTATAATTTTACGCCCATTTCCCGTACGCCTTCTGCAAGACACTTTACCCTTCCATGATAGAGAAACCTGCCACGGTCAAAGACAGCTTCCTTGATATTCTTTGACAAGAGGTCCTTTGCCAGTAGTTTCCCGACCTCCCTGGCCACCTCGATCTTTTTGAGCCCCTTTGAGCTTTCCTTGATTTCTTCATTCAATGCCGATGCCTGAGCAAGGGTCTTTCCCACATCGTCGGCAATTGCCTGGACGTATATGTATTTGGAGCTACGAAAGACCGAAAGGCGCGGGCGTGCCTCGGTACCAAAGATTTTACTTCGCACCCTCTTTTGACGTCTTTCACGTATCTTTTTCAACCTCTTTATCGATGCCACAGCAATCCCTCTACAAATAGTTTTATGTCCCCGCAGACTTTCCTACCTTCTTCTTTACATATTCGCCTGCGTATCTTATTCCCTTTCCCTTATACGGTTCGGGTTTCTTTAAATCCCGTATCTGGGCCGCAACTCTGCCAACAAGTTCCTTATCTATCCCTGAAACAACCAGGTTTACCTGTTTGTCAACCTTGATGGTTATGCCCTCAGGCATCGTGTATTCCACAGGATCGGAATAACCGATCAGGAGTTTGAGGACGTTACCCTGCACCTCTCCACGGTACCCGACACCCACTATCTCCAGGGCCTTTTCAAATCCCGCGCTCACGCCCGTTACCGTATTTGCAATCAACGTCCTTACAAGACCATGGATAGATCTCCCCTTGGTGTCATCGGACAGGGTATCAACACGGGCAACACTCCCCTCCAGAACAATCTCAACTCCTGCCGGAATCTCCATGGAGAGGGTCCCCTTGGGACCATCTACTGTCATCAAAGAACCGTCCTGTCTGATCTTTACACCATCAGGAATTTCTATCGGTTTCTTGCCAATTCTCGACATGAATACATCTCCCGCTTCATCTTACCAGCCATAAAAAATTATTTTCACCATACATTACAGAGAATCTCGCCGCCCACGTTCAATGCCCGTGCCTGTTTATCGGCCATAATTCCCTTGGAGGTTGAAAGGATGGCTATCCCATATCCATTCAAGACCTTGGGTATATCCGTACTGCCGGCATACACCCTCCTGCTCGGTTTGCTCACCCTCTGTATATCGGTAATCGCACTTTCCTTGACACCCGAATATCGCAGATGTATCCGCAACATCCCATGCGGATTCTGGTCGCCTTTTCTGACATCAAACCCGCTTATATACCCCGCGTCTTTCAACACCTTCGCAAGACTCAGATTCATCTTTGACAGAGATACGTCCGCATTCTTAAACTTCACACGATTCGCATTTCTGATCCTTGTCAGCATGTCGGCAATGGGATCGGTCATCCCCATCAGCACTTCTCCTTTACCAGCTTGATTTTATAACGCCCGGAATCTCTCCGTTAAGAGCACGTTTTCTCAGGCATATTCTGCACATATTAAATTTCCTATAGTAAGCGCGAGGCCTTCCGCACAGTGGACACCGGTTGTACCCCTGAACGGAGAATTTTTTCTTCGCCTTGGCTTTTGCTATCAAGGATTTCTTTGCCACACCTATTCCTCCTAATTACGAAACGGCACACCCATCAATTTCAAGAGGTGTCGTGCCTCGTCGTCTGTCCTCGCCGTCGTGACAATAGTTATATTCAGACCCTTAACCTTGTCGATCTTGTCATAATCGATCTCAGGAAAGATATAATGTTCATTGAGCCCCATAGTGAAATTTCCCCTGCCATCGAACGATTTGGGTGAAATCCCCCTGAAGTCCCTGACCCTCGGGATGGCGACATTGACAAGCCTGTCGAGAAACTCATACATCTTCTCCCGCCTCAGGGTCACCATACATCCTATCGGCATGCCTTCACGGAGTTTAAAGGTGGCAATCGATTTACGGGCCTTGGTAATAACAGGCCGCTGCCCTACGATCATACCAAGCTCCGAAACGGCACTATCAAGTATCTTGATATTCTGTATCGCTTCACCCAGGCCCATGTTCACCACGATCTTTTCAATGCGTGGAACCTGCATGGAGTTTTTATATCCAAGCTCCTTGATCAAGGCAGGAGTTACTTCTTCTTTATAATATTTCTTTAATCTAGCCATCGGTCTTCCTATTCATCCAGCAGCTCTTGGCATTTTTTACAGACTCGTACCTTCTTGCCATCCTCCAACACCTTGTGCCCTACTCTTACACCGGTATTACATTTACTGCACACAAGCATGACGTTGGATACCTGCAGGGGGGCCTCTTTTTCCACAATGCCACCCTTTCCGGTTGCGTCGGGCTTCTGATGCCTTTTCACCAGGTTCACCTTCTCGATCAGAATACGGCCCTTTTCCTTGGTGACACTCAGCACCTTACCGGTCTTCCCCTTCTCTCTGCCGGCGATTATCTTCACCATATCGTTTTTCTTTATATGCATTCGATGGATCTCCACTAGCATAAAACGTTCAATTTTCTCTTATATAACTTCCGGAGCAAGAGAGACTATCTTCATAAACTGTTTCGCCCGCAGTTCCCGGGCAACAGGGCCGAATATTCGGGTGCCGAGCGGTTCGAGCTGATCATTGATCAAGACAGCGGAATTCTCGTCAAACTTGAGATACGAACCGTCGTTTCGACCGATTTCCCTCCGTGTTCTCACAACGACGGCCTTCAGGACGTCCCCCTTCTTTACCTTCGAATTGGGAATCGCCTCCTTGACGGACACGACGATAACATCTCCCACACGGGCGTACCGCCTCCGTGAACCACCGAGGACCTTTATACAACAGACCTTCTTGGCCCCGGAATTATCAGCTACCTTCAAAAAGGTTTGCATCTGTATCATAACAAAAACTCCGTCACTAGAATCACGCTATTTCGCCTTCTCCAGTATCTCGCACACCCTCCACCGCTTTTCCTTGCTGAACGGGCGTGACTCGACAATCATTACCTTATCTCCCAGTCCACACTTGTTCTCTTTATCGTGGGCCTTGTATTTCACATGTCTTTTGATGTACTTATGAAATTTGGGATGCTTGACCAGCCGTTTTGTCAGGACAACCACCGTCTTGTCCATCTTGTCACTGACCACCATCCCCTGTATCGTTCTCTTTTTGCCCCTGGTATCCATACTAACTCAGCTCTCCTCTTTCTCTGAGAACGGTCTTCACACGGGCCACACTCTTCTTCACCTTCTTGATCGCGGAAGAAGACTCCAGTTGCCCGGTCGCAAACCTGATACGAAGCCTGAAGAGCTCCTCAATAAAGCTCTTTTCCTTTTCTTTCAGATCGTCACCGCCAAGATCTCTGATTTCCTTAATTTTCATCAAATATCTCCCTGGAAAGAACCTTCGTCGCAACGGGAAGCTTGTGCGATGCCAGTCTCAATGCCTCACGGGCAACACTTTCAGAGACACCCTCCATCTCATAGAGAATCGTCCCCTTCTTGACGATGGCAACCCACTCTTCAGGAGATCCCTTCCCCTTTCCCATACGGGTCTCTGCCGGTTTTTTGGTAATCGACTTGTGGGGGAAGATGCGTATCCATATCTTACCGCCACGTTTAACGTGACGAGTTATCGCAATACGAGCCGATTCGATCTGCCGCGATGTTATCCGGCCGTTTTCCAGCGCCTGGAGCCCGTATTCACCGAAATCCACCGTGATCCCCTTATGGGCAGCGCCCTTTATGCGACCCTTATGGATCTTCCTGTATTTAACCCTTTTTGGTGCTAACATAATAACCCTATTCCTGCGAGCCCTGAGTATTTTTCTTGTCCGGCAGGATCTCGCCATTAAATATCAAGACCTTGACGCCTATGATCCCGTAGGTCGTCTTGGCCTCGGCAAACCCATAATCTATATCCGCCCGCAACGTGTGGAGGGGAACCCTGCCCTCTCGGTACCATTCCCTTCTCGCCATCTCCGCTCCACCCAACCGACCCGAACAGGCTACTCTGATGCCTTGGACACCAAATTTGAGAGCCGTTTGTACGCTTCTTTTCATGGCCCTTCTAAAAGCCACCCTCCGTACAAGCTGCAGGGCGATATTCTCAGCCACGAGTTGGGCATCTGTCTCTGGTTTTCGTACCTCCAGTATATTGATGATGACCTCTCCCGTCATGACCTTTTCGAGATCTTTCTTTATCTTCTCTATCTCGGTCCCTTTTCTCCCGATGATGATCCCTGGACGCGCCGTATATATATTAATCTTCGCCTTGTCGGAAGCCCTTTCAATCTCTATCTTGGATATACCGGCATGGAAAAACGTATCCTTGAGATGTTTTCTGACCCTTATATCTTCATGGAGTAGTTCACTGTAGTTCCGCTCAGCGAACCATCGCGAGCTCCAGGTCTTATTAATGCCCAACCTGAACCCGATGGGATTTACCTTTTGTCCCAAACCTTCACCTCCCTAGAGATTACCCTTCATCAAGTATAACTGTTATATGACTTGTTCTCTTTCGTATGGACGCCGCTTTTCCCTGCGCCCGCGCCCGCCACCTCTTCAGTGAAGGACCCTGATCCACAAATATCTCTCGTACGTAAAGGATATTCTCATCTATGTTGGGATTCTGGGCTGCGTTAGCCATAGCGGACTTCAACACTTTCCTGACGATGCGTGCGGCCTTTTTATCGGTAAAGCCGAGCTTCGTGTCCGCCTCTTCAGCCTTCTTCCCTCGGATCAGATCGACCACCAACCGTGCCTTCTGTGGCGAAATCCGAACATGTTTTACAATTGCTTTTGCTTCCATTTGTCACAAAACCCCACGGCTATCTCTTTTTCAGCTTTGTCTTCCTGTCGCCCGCATGACTGTAAAATGTCCTCGTCGGCGCAAATTCACCCAGTTTGTGTCCAACCATGTCCTCAGTCGCATACACGGGGATGAACTTCTTCCCATTATGTACCGCGAACGTATGCCCGACAAGCTCGGGGGCAACCATGGAACGCCGGGACCATGTCTTTATCACCGCCCTGCCCCCTGCAGCCTCCGCTGAACGGACCTTCTTCAGAAGTTTCTCATTGATATAGGGGCCTTTTTTTATTGAACGCGCCACACTCTATCCTCTTTTCTTCACGATATATTTATCAGAATTCTTGTTCTTCCTGGTTTTATACCCTTTGGTGGGGATCCCCCACGGAGTACAGGGATGCCTGCCGCCGGACGACTTGCCTTCCCCGCCACCCATCGGGTGGTCAACGGGGTTCATAACCACCCCCCGGACCTTCGGCCTTCGGCCCAACCACCGTGTTCGACCCGCCTTTCCGATACTGAGGTTCTCGTGGTCGAGGTTCCCGAGCTGTCCTATCGTCGCCTTGCATTCCATCAGGATCTTCCGGACCTCTCCCGAAGGCAGACGGATCTGGGCATACGAACCCTCCTTTGCCATGAGCTGGCCATAGGATCCCGCACTCCTGATCAGCTGCCCCCCTTTACCTATCTTGAGTTCAAGATTATGTATAAGAGAACCGAGGGGAATATTTTTCAAGGGGCTGGTGTTGCCCGTCTTTATATCTACCTTTTCCCCGCTGATAATCGTATCACCCACCTCAAGTCCCAGCGGAGCGAGTATGTATCTCTTTTCACCATCCACGTAGTGAAGAAGGGCTATCCGCGAGGAGCGATTCGGGTCATATTCGATGGCCGCCACCTTGGCGGGGATATCCACCTTATCACGCCTGAAATCTATAACCCGAAACTTCCTCTTGTGTCCCCCGCCGATATGTCGGCTCGTCATCCGCCCCCGGTTGTTCCGTCCACCGGTTCTCTTCAGCGGCCTTACAAGGGCCTTCTCAGGTTCCGTTTTCGTTATCTCCTCAAAGGTAAATCCCGTCTGGGATCTTCTCCCCGGAGATGTCGGCTTGTATGTCTTGAGTGCCATATTCCTCTAAAACCCCTTCTTGCTATACTCCCTCGTGAACTTCGATAGAACTTCCGGGAGCGAGGGTAATCACAGCCTTTTTCCAGTTTCGTCTTCTACCAACAACTCTCCCTACCCTCTTCTTTTTGCCGGATACGTTTATCGTATGGACATTCACAACACTGACCTTGAATATCTTTTCCACGGCATTACGAATATCTATCTTCGTTGCCCCTCGATCCACCTCGAAGAGATACTTGTTCTCTTCCTCCCTGGAGATCGTACTCTTTTCGGTAACAACCGGTTTCTTTATGACGGAATATATATTCATTATGACAACAACGCCCCTTCTATCTTTTTCACGGAGGGCTCTAAAAGAATGAGACTGTCATACTTCAGCAGATCGTACACATTGATACCCTCTGATCGCATCATCTTCACAGCCTTGATATTCTGAGAGGATTTTTCCAATATGATGTTCTTCTCATCCAGGACAAAGAGGACGGTCCCGAGTTCAAACCGGTCCAGGACTTCCTGAAACCTCTTCGTCTTTATCCCATCCATCGGAAAATCTCTGAGTATGATGACCTTGTCTTCTTTCACCTTCATACTCAGGGCGGACTTCAACGCCGCCCTCCTCACCTTTTTAGGGACCTTGTAAGAATAGTCCCGGGGGTGAGGACCGAACACGGTTCCTCCGCCTCTCCAGAGGGGAGATCGTGACGTACCGGCTCTCGCCCTTCCGGTTCCCTTCTGACGCCACGGCTTTCTTCCTCCGCCGCGGACATCACTCCTGGTCTTAGTGGAAGCGGTTCCCTGCCGCCTGCTTGCAAGCTGCATCCTTACCACTTCATACAGGATATGCTCATTCACCTCGGCGCCGAATACACCATCGTTCAGCTCCACCTCGGCTACCTTGGTTTTTTCTATATCGTATACATTCAGAACCGGCATTTTTACCATCTACCTTATAGTTTAATAGAATCCTTGATCAAGACGATACCGTTCTTGCTGCTGGGGACTGCGCCCTTCACCAGAATGAGGTTTTCCTCCGGCCTCACACCCACCACCATCAGGTTTTGAACGGTCTGTCTATGATTGCCCATATGCCCGGGCATCTTCTTCCCCTTGAAGACCCTGGAAGGCGACGCACTGGCCCCTATAGAACCGGGCGCCCGATGAAACATTGAACCATGCCCGGAAGGCCCACCAGCAAATCCATACCTCTTGACCACACCCGCGAAACCGCGGCCTCTGGTTGTCCCGACCACATCGATATAGTCGCCTACCTTGAAGATATCGGCCTTGACCTCCGAGCCTACCTCGTACTCATCGGTAGATTCCAGCCTGAACTCTCGGAGGATTCTGAAACAGCCCTTATCGGCTTTTTCGAAATGCCCCTTGAGGGGTTTATTGACGGCCTTTTCTTTTACCCGATCAAATCCGAGTTGTATGGCATCATAGCCATCCACACCCTCGGCCTTCTTCTGTATGACAACGCAGGGTCCCGCCTCGATAGCAGTAACGGGGATCACAGAACCATCATCCCAGAATATCTGGGTCATACCCAACTTTTTGCCTATCAGTCCCTTTATCATGACATCTACGACTTCCCATGCATCTTTTTGACAAAAAAGGAGGAGATGAAGTTCAAAAGATCATCTCCTCCGTCTCCGTCAATCCTATAACTTTATCTCTACATCGACACCGGCGGAGAGATCAAGTTTCATCAATGTATCTACAGTAGACTGTGTCGGCTCAACGATATCTATAAGTCTTTTATGCGTTCGTATCTCAAATTGCTCTCTGGATTTTTTATCAACATTAGGCGACCTGTTCACGCAATACTTATTTATCACTGTCGGAAGAGGAATCGGGCCCGCAACACGCGCGCCTGTCCTCTTCGCAGCTTCCACAATGTCTTGTGCCGACCTGTCAAGGAGCTTATAATCGTACGCCTTGAGACGAATTCTTATCTTTTGATTTTCCATTGAAACCTTTACCCGACCAGAGTCCTATTCTATAATCTCGCTGACGACGCCGGCCCCGACAGTCCTGCCGCCCTCACGGATAGCAAATCTCAGCTTATCCTCCATGGCGATAGGTGTTATCAGTTCTACGACCATCTCAACATTATCACCAGGCATCACCATCTCGATCCCTTCGGGAAGAGTGGAAACACCTGTCACGTCCGTTGTTCTGAAATAAAACTGCGGCCGATATCCGTTGAAGAAGGGTGTATGCCTTCCACCCTCTTCCTTTGTGAGAACATATACCTGCGCCTTGAACTTCGTATGGGGGGTGATGGAACCCGGTTTCGCAACAACCTGACCCCTCTCAACATCTTCCCGCTTTGTGCCCCTCAGGAGGATCCCGATATCATCACCGGCCCGTCCCTCATCAAGGGTCTTCCGGAACATCTCAACGCCGGTACATACCGTCTTGAAGGTAGGTCTGATCCCCACGATCTCGACTTCTTGGCCCGTCCTGACAATTCCCCTGTCGGCACGGCCGGTAACAACCGTCCCGCGCCCGGAGATGGTAAAGACGTCTCCAACCGGCATCAGGAAAGGCTTCTCGAGATCCCGAACAGGCTCCGGTATATACGCATCAACGGCGTCCATGAGTTCCCAGATGCTCTTTACTTCCTCAGAGTCCGAATCATCGCTCTCCAGGGCCTTCAGGGCCGAGCCCCTGATAATCGGAAGATCGTCGCCGGGAAATTCGTAATCCGTCAGGAGCTCTCTCAGCTCAAGTTCAACGAGGTCAAGGAGTTCCGGGTCATCAACCAGATCAACCTTGTTCATGTACACAACAACGTACGGTACCTGAACCTGTCTGGCAAGGAGGATATGCTCTCTGGTCTGCGGCATGGGGCCGTCCGAGGCCGCCACCACCAGTATGGTTCCGTCCATGTGAGCGGCACCCGATATCATGTTCTTTATGTAATCGGCATGCCCCGGGCAATCGACATGGGCATAGTGCCTCTTTTCGGTTTCATACTCAACATGTGCGATATTGATGGTAACCCCTCGCTCCTTCTCTTCCGGAGCGTTATCAATCGAATCAAAGGGCATATATTCGGCAAGGCCCTTAGAGGCCAGA
>CAYXUH010000014.1:14322-26983 GCA_964468685.1 uncultured Syntrophaceae bacterium
TGTGGTTTTGTCCTTTCAAATTTCTTCTTTGCCATAACCATTGCCTCCTTTAATTAAAAATGGTCACCTGATTCTTTTACCAATACGTTTTCTCGTTTACTCCCGAAAGATATCCCGCCTCAGCTTATCCGTAACTGCAAAAAACTATTCGGTCCGAAGACCGCTCTCTCTAAAATCTGTAGTGGGCAAACGCCTTATTTGCCTCAGCCATCTTGTGGGTATCTTCCCTCTTCTTGACAGAAGCCCCCCTCCCCGAAGCCGCATCCATGAACTCAGCTGCCAGCTTTTCCTTCATGCTTTTTCCGACCCGCGACTGGGCATTTCCTATCAGCCACCTAATCGCAAGGGCCGTTCTCCTCCCCGGCGCGACCTCCGTGGGGACCTGATAGGTGGCACCACCTATACGTCTCGATTTCACCTCAAGGACAGGCCTTACGTTGTCCATCGCCTTTTCAAAGACCTCAAGGGGCGCATCCTTCATCTTATCCTCTATAATGCCAAAGGCGCCATAGAGTATGGACTCGGCGGTGCTCTTCTTTCCTTTTTTAAGCAGATTGTTGATAAACCGTGCCACCAAGGCACTGTTGTACTTGGGATCTGCCAGTATCTTTCTCTTTGTCACTACTCTTCTGCGCGGCATATAGCTATTCCTGTCTACTTCGGTCTTTTGGTGCCATATTTCGACCTGCTCTGTTTCCTGTCCTGCACTCCTACGGCATCGAGTGAACCCCTTACGATGTGATATCTAACCCCGGGAAGATCCTTGACCCTGCCGCCCCTTACGAGAACAACAGAGTGCTCCTGAAGATTATGTCCTATGCCAGGTATATATGATGTAATCTCGTACCCGCTGGTGAGACGAACCCTCGCAACCTTTCTCAAGGCGGAATTCGGTTTCTTGGGAGTAGTCGTATAGACCCTCACACACACACCTCTCCTCTGAGGGCAACCGGCAAGGGCCGGGGCCGACGTCTTCTTTTTCGTCTTCGATCTGCCCTTCCGTATCAACTGGTTTATCGTAGGCATTATTCCTCCAAAAATCCTTCCCGCTCTATCTCGTAAAGACCGCTGTATATCTACAGCAGCAAAGTAGCGCTTTGTATCAATTCACGACTTGACTGTCAAGGCTTTTCTCTCTATTGTCTTCATTTATTTGCTTACCTTCAGGGATCGGATTCTCGGCCTCAACGGTTATTCCCAGCTTCTTATACATGGGAAGCCCCGTACCGGCAGGAACCAGTCTCCCCATGATCACATTCTCCTTGAGACCCCTCAGGTAATCCACCTTCCCGGCGAGGGCCGCCTCTGTAAGCACACGGGTTGTCTCCTGGAAAGATGCCGCAGATATAAAGCTGTCGGTATGGAGTGATGCCTTGGTAATCCCCAAGAGCACGGGGACGGCGGTGGCCGGGTTTTCTCCCCTTTTGATTGCTTCCTCGTTTTCCTTCCCAAAGGCGATCTTGTCAATCTGCTCATCGACGAGGAATGTGGTGTCCCCGGAGTCCGTCACTCGGACCTTTTTGAGCATCTGCCGCACGATAATCTCGATGTGCTTGTCATTAATCTTGACTCCCTGCAGGCGGTACACCTCCTGCACCTCATCGACCAGGTAGCTCGCCAGTTCCTTCTCGCCCTTGATCGTAAGGATATCGTGAGGATTGCTCGACCCATCCATCAGGGCCTGGCCTGCTATGACCCGGTCACCCTCCTGGACACTGATATACCGCCCTCTGGCGATCAGATATTCCTTAGAATCCCCCACGTCCGGAGTCACAACGATCTTTCTTTTCCCCTTGGAATCTTCACCGTAAGAGATCTCTCCGTCTATTTCAGCTATGACGGCATACTCCTTCGGCTTTCTCGCCTCAAAGAGCTCTGCAACGCGTGGGAGTCCGCCGGTAATATCCTTTGTCTTGGTGGTTTCCCGGGGGATCCTGGCGATAATGTCACCCGCCTTTATGGTATCACCCTCCGAAACGCTGATATTCGCCCCAACGGGCAACAGGTGCCGCGCGATCGCGTTGGTTCCCGGAACCCGTACCGTCTTCCCGTCCTTGTCCTTGATCGAAACCCGGGGTCGCAGGTCGGCGGCCCGGTACTCAACAATGACTTTTCTCGAAAGACCGGTGACCTCGTCAACCTGCTCCTGCATGGTTTTCCCTTCAACAATATCACCAAACTTCAACGTTCCGTCAAGTTCGGAGAGTATCGGAATCGAATAGGGATCCCACTGAGCGATCAGGGTGCCTGCCTTGACATTCTCCCCTTCAGCAACCTTCAGGGACGCCCCATAGGGAACGGTATACTTACCGCGATTCCTCCCCTCCTGATCCAGAACGTGGATCTCCCCTTTCCTGCTCATAACAACGGCTCCGCTATCCTTAGTCGCAGTCACCAGATCGACAAACTTGAGTATCCCGTCATGCCTCGCCTCCAGGGTCGAGTGCTCTTCAAACTTCGCAGTACCACCGATATGAAAGGTTCTCATGGTCAGCTGGGTTCCCGGTTCACCAATAGACTGAGCAGCGATTATGCCGACTGCCTCGCCTATATTTACCAGATGGCCGTGCGCCAGGTCTCTTCCATAGCACAGTGCGCAGACACCCTGCTTGGCCTTACAGGTAAGAGCGGAGCGTATCAGGACACTTCCCAGTCCGGCCTTATCGATCTTTTCCGCAAGGGCCTCGTCAATCTCCTGATTCGCTTCCACCAAGACTTCTCCGGTAAATGGATCCTCGATATCCTCCAGGGCTACCCTTCCGAGAACACGCTCACCCGCCGTCTCTATGATCTCTCCGCCTTCAACCAGGGCGGAGACGTAGATTCCATCGAGCGTAGCGCAATCCATCTCCATGATGACACTGTCCTGCGCCACATCGACAAGCCTCCTGGTAAGATATCCGGAGTTTGCCGTCTTGAGGGCGGTATCGGCAAGACCCTTTCTAGCACCGTGCGTGGAGATAAAGTATTCCAGAACTGTAAGACCTTCCCTGAAATTGGCGGTAATAGGTGTTTCTATGATTTCCCCTGACGGTTTTGCCATCAGTCCCCTCATACCGGCAAGCTGCCTCGTCTGGGCCGCACTGCCACGGGCACCGGAATCGGCCATCATATAGATCGAATTAAAACTCTCGACCTGCTCCACCTGGGACTTCTTGCCACCAGGGACCTGTATCTCCTCGGTGCCGATACCCCGCAGCATGTCATCGGCAACCTTCTCCGTGGCATGGGCCCAGATATCGATCACCTTGTTATACCGTTCACCATCGGTTATCAGGCCGTCCATATACTGTTTCTGTATATCGAGGACATCTTTCTGGGCCTTGCCGACGATAGCGGTCTTGCTCTCGGGAATGGCAAGGTCATCTATGGCAATCGACAGACCGGAGATCGTGGCATACTTATAGCCGAGATCCTTCACCCGGTCTGCGAGGATAACCGTCGTCTTTGCCCCGGCAGAGCGGTAACAGTAATCGATCAGGTTGGCTATCTCCTTCTTGTTGATCACCTTGTTGACAAAGGAAAAGGGGATCGCATCAGGCATAATTTCATACAGCAGTATCCTGCCAACGGTCGTATCGATCAGCTGCCCCTCCATCCGGACCTTTATCCGGGCGTGGAGGTCAACCGCCCCCGCATCATAGGCGCACCTCACTTCATCGGGTCCGGAGAGGATCATCCCCTCCCCTTTGACATACTCCCGCGACCTCGTCATGTAATATATGCCGAGGACCATATCCTGGCTGGGAACGATAATCGGTTTCCCATTTGCAGGTGAGAGTATGTTGTTGGTAGACATCATGAGGCACCGCGCCTCCACCTGGGCCTCTACAGACAGCGGTACGTGCACTGCCATCTGATCACCGTCGAAGTCCGCGTTGAATGCCGCGCACACGAGAGGATGGAGTTGGAGCGCCTTCCCCTCGATAAGAACGGGCTCAAAGGCCTGAATGCCCAGTCTGTGAAGGGTCGGAGCCCTGTTCAGCATAACGGGGTACTCACGAACGACCTCATCCAGGGCGTCCCATACCTCCGGGCCCTCCTTCTCGACCATCTTCTTCGCGCTCTTGACGGTCGTCACATACCCCTTTTCCTCAAGCCGATTATAGATAAAGGGTTTGAACAGTTCAAGGGCCATCTTCTTGGGAAGTCCGCACTGGTGCAACCGCAAATCCGGGCCCACCGTGATCACGGACCTTCCAGAGTAATCTACCCTCTTGCCGAGGAGATTCTGCCTGAATCTTCCCTGCTTCCCCTTGAGCATGTCAGACAGAGATTTCAAGGGTCTCTTGTTGGAACCCGTGACCGCGCGACCGCGCCTGCCGTTGTCGAACAGGCAGTCAACGGCCTCCTGGAGCATCCTCTTTTCATTCCGTATGATAATCTCCGGGGCATTGAGTTCCAGCAGCCTTTTCAAACGGTTGTTCCGGTTGATAACCCGCCGGTAGAGATCATTGAGATCAGAAGTGGCAAAACGTCCGCCATCCAGGGGAACCAGCGGTCTCAGGTCGGGAGGGATAACCGGGAGCACCGTCAGAACCATCCATTCCGGCCTGTTCCCCGATTTTTTGAGCGTTTCAACGACCTTCAGTCGTTTCGTGAGTTTTGTCTTTTTCGTAACCGAAGTAGCTTCTCTCAGTTCGGCCCGGAGCTCACTGTCCAGCTCTTCCAGATTGATCTCTTCCAGGAGCTTTCGGATAGCCTCCGCGCCTATACTCACCTCAAAGGCATCATCTCCGTGTTCATCGAGCAGTTCCAGATACTGGTCTTCCGAAAGGAGCTCTTTCTTTTGCAAAGGGGTATCCTTCGGATCAAGGACGATCCACGACTCAAAGTACAAGACCCTTTCCAACTCCTTCAGGGTGAGATCCAGGACATTCCCGATCCTGCTGGGAAGGCTCTTGAGAAACCAGATATGCGCTACCGGAGATGCCAGGGTTATATGCCCCATCCTCTCCCTGCGGACCTTTGACTGGATAACCTCAACACCGCATTTCTCGCACACCATCCCCCGGTGTTTCATTCTCTTGTAGCGACCGCAGAGACATTCGTAGTCCTTGACCGGCCCGAAGATCTTCGCGCAGAACAGGCCGTCTCTCTCGGGCTTGAATGTCCGGTAATTGATCGTCTCGGACTTCTTGACCTCACCGCGAGACCACGAGATTATCGTTTCCGGCGAGCTCAACGACACCTTGATGGCATTGAACCTCACAGGATCCTTGGGCTTCTCGAAAAAACCGTAGATATCTTCCACTCGATACCGCTCCCTTTGTTTTCTAACAGTTTTTGTAGAGGATCAGTCCTTACACACCCTCTATCAATTCAACATTAATGGCCAGGCCCTGCAGTTCCTTGACCAGCACGTTAAAGGACTCCGGCAATCCGGGCTCCAAGGTATGTTCCCCCTTAACGATAGCCTCGTACATCCTCGTTCTCCCCGCCACATCGTCAGCCTTGACAGTCAGAAACTCCTGCAGGGCGTAGGCGGCGCCGTAGGCCTCTATGGCCCACACCTCCATTTCACCCAGTCTCTGTCCGCCGAACTGTGCCTTTCCTCCAAGTGGCTGCTGTGTAACCAGAGAATACGGCCCTATCGATCTGGCATGGATCTTATCGTCGACAAGGTGGTGGAGTTTCAACATGTAGATCATCCCCACGGTCACGTTCTGGTCAAAGGGCTCTCCCGTCCGGCCGTCGAAAAGCCTCGTCTGACCCGTTTCCGGCAGACCGGCCAACCTGAGCATATCTTTTATCTCACTCTCATGAGCTCCATCGAAAACCGGCGTGGCCAGAGGAACCCCTTTCTCCAGCCTGTCGGTAAGTTTCTTGATTTCGCCGTCAGTGGCCCCATCAACAAAGGCATCGAATTCGGGAGATGCGTAGACCTTCTTCAGCTCTTTTTTCACCACATCCATGCTAGACCCGTTCACCATATCCTGGATCTTTTTGCCTAATCCCTTTGCCGCCCACCCGAGATGGGTTTCGAGGATCTGTCCAACGTTCATACGCGAAGGGACACCAAGTGGATTCAAGACGATATCGACCGGTGTTCCGTCCTCAAAGAAGGGCATATCCTCCTCCGGGAGTATCCTCGAGAGCACCCCTTTGTTGCCGTGTCTTCCGGCCATCTTGTCGCCGACAGAGAGTTTTCTCTTTATGGCAACATACACCTTTACCAGTTTGATCACGCCGGGCGGCAGTTCATCTCCCACCTGCAGCTTCTCTATCTTCTCAGCAAAGAAGGTTTCGACACTCTCCACCCTTTCAGCAAGACTGGTACGCAGGATTCGGACCTTCTCTTCGGCCTCATAATCATCAAGTGTTATATCCTTCCAGAACCTGGACGGGATAAGACCGAGTATCTCCCTGGTAATGGTCTCTCCCTTCTTCAGAAAGATCTTTCTGCCGTTCGGATCAACCAGTTTTGAAGCGGATGTTTTTCCTACCAACAATTCGGAGATTTTTTTCTCCACATTATCGGTAATAATCCTGATTTCATCATCCCTGTCCTTCAGGAGGCTTTCGACCTCTTCGTTTTCTATCTCCTTGGATCTGCTATCTTTATCAGCTCCCTTGCGGGTAAAGATCTTGGCATCTATGACCACGCCATCGACACCGGGCGGAACCCTGAGAGACGTATCTCTGACATCGCCCGCCTTTTCTCCGAATATGGCGCGCAGCAGCTTCTCTTCCGGCGACAACTGGGTTTCACCCTTCGGCGTAACTTTTCCCACGAGGATATCCCCCGATTTCACCGACGCACCCATCCTGACAATGCCGCTCTCATCCAGGTTCTTCAGGGCATCTTCTCCCACGTTGGGGATATCCCGTGTAATTTCTTCCTTGCCCAACTTGGTATCTCTCGCCACCGTTTCGAATTCGTCTATATGTACGGAGGTATAGATGTCATCCTTTGCAATTCTCTCACTGATCAATATGGAATCTTCATAGTTGTACCCGCCCCACGGCATGAAGGCGACCATAATATTCCTGCCCAGTGCCAGCTCACCGTTATCGGTAGCCGGACCGTCCGCTATAATGTCTCCCTTTTGTACCCTGCTTCCCTTGTCTACGATGGGTTTGTGATTGAAACAGGTATTCTGGTTTGAACGCTGATACTTGGTCAGACTGTATATATCGACACCGATATCGGACGCATCCAGGTCTTTGACCTCCCGTCTGATCACGATCCTCGCTGCATCAACATCCTCGACAATACCCGATTCCTTTGCCACAATGACGGCGCCTGAATCCCGCGCCACAACCCCACCTATGCCTGTTCCCACAAGGGGCGCCTCCGGCTTGAGCAGAGGAACGGCCTGACGCTGCATATTGGAACCCATCAGGGCCCGGTTGGCATCATCATGCTCCAGAAACGGGATAAGCCCGGCAGCAACAGAGACAAGCTGACTGGGGGATACGTCCATCAGATCTATCTCCCCCGGGCCCACGGTTACATAATTTCCACTCTTCCGTGCCGTGATGAGGTCTCCTGTAAACTTTCCCTTTGCATCAACAGGGACGTTCACCTGGGCGATGAGATAATCTTCTTCTTCTGTCGCGGTGAGATACCGTATCTCATCGAGGACCCTTCCGTTCTTCACAACACGATAAGGAGTTTCTATGAAACCGAAGTCATTGACCCGGGCGTATGAACTGAGGGATACGATCAGGCCGATATTGGGACCTTCCGGCGTTTCAACAGGACACACACGTCCATAGTGGGTATTGTGCACGTCCCGCACCTCAAACCCCGCCCGCTCACGGGTGAGGCCTCCGGGGCCAAGGGCCGACAGCCTTCTCTTGTGTGTGATCTCGGAAAGAGGATTGGTCTGATCCATAAATTGAGACAGCTGGCTGCTTCCGAAAAACTCATTGACCACAGCGGTAACCGGTTTGGCATTGATAAGATCGTGCGGCATCATGGTTTCTATATCGAGGAGATTCATCTTTTCCTTGATGGCACGCTCCATCCTCACCAGCCCGATCCGGTACTGATTCTCTATCAGTTCTCCAACGGACCTGATCCTTCGGTTCCCGAGGTGATCGATATCATCGACGCTGTATTCAGGCACACCGTTTTTCAGGTTGATCAGGTACTTTACCGCCTCCATGACATCCTCCTCACGAAGGACCGTCGTATCGGAAGGAACGTTCATGCGAAGCTTGTAGTTCATCTTCACCCGTCCGACATCGGATAGGTCATAGCTGTCCTGGCCGAAAAAGAGACTGTTGAAAAACCGATGGGCCGTTTCAATCGAGGGGGGGTTGCTGGGTCTCAATCTCCGGTATATGTCGATAATGGCATCCTCTTGGGTTTCGATCTTATCGACAAGCATGGTATTTTTGATATAGGCGTTCGTTCCTTCCTCATCAAGTTGAATAAGTCTGACCTCAGTGATCTCCCTTTCCTGAAGGAGATTCACGCCTTCTTCATCTAATTCATCGTTGCATTTCAGGAAGACTTCACCCGTTGCGGGATCCACAATGTCCGCAGCAAGGACCTTTCCCACGAGATAATCCCCGCCTACATCCAGCCGGCTTATCCCCGCATCTTCCACTTTTTTCAGAAAGGCCTTTGAGATCTTTCTTCCCTTCTTGAGAAGTACCTCGTCGGTCTTCGGATCCTTGATATCTTTGGGCACCCTCTCACCGATAAGATTGTCATCCACGATCAGGGAGATACTGTTGCCGCTCAAGACAACATTCTCAATATTGTAGAAGTAGTCCATCAGTTCTTCCGCGGAATATCCCATGGCCTTGAGGAGTACCGTGACCGGCATCTTCCTCCTCCTGTCCACCCTGGCATAGAGGATATCTTTCGGATCAAACTCAAGATCAAGCCAGGAACCCCGGATGGGGATCACCCTCGCTGAATATATCAGCTTTCCACTCACATGGGTCTTCCCCTTGTCATGACCGAAAAATATACCCGGCGACCGATGCAACTGGCTGACAATGACCCTCTCGGTACCGTTGATGTTGAAGGTGCCCTTTTCGGTCATCAACGGAATCTCACCGAAATATATTTCCTGTTCCTTGATGTCACGTATAGTCTTCTGCTCGCTACTGCGATCATTATTGTCGAACACGACAAGACGAACCACGACCCTCAGGGGGGCATTATAGGTCATGCCCCTCTGTGTGCACTCCCGGACATCATACCGGGCATTACCTATCTTGTAACTGACGAATTCCAGGGAGCACTTCCCGCTAAAATCGACAATGGGAAAGACACTTTTAAAGGCACCCTGAAGACCGAAATTTCCCCTCTTTCCGGGTTCTATCTCGGCCTGGAGAAATTTCTCATAGGACTTCCTCTGAATTTCTATGAGATCGGGTATCTCAACTATCTTCTTTATGCGGCCAAAACTTTTTCTATACGTACCCATATCGATCCTTATGATGGTCTACCCTTCATAAAATAGAGAAGCCAGAACAGAAAAATCCTCTCTGACCTCTGGCTTCTGGACTCATACCGTTGAATCCCCTTTTAACGTTTAACTACGTGTGGTTGTTACTTGATCTCTACGGTTGCGCCCACTTCTTCCAACTTCGCCTTTATCTCTTCAGCCTCGTCCTTCGATACGCCTTCTTTAACGGCCTTGGGAACACCTTCAACAAGGTCCTTGGCCTCTTTAAGCCCCAACCCCGTTACGGCCCTGGCAACCTTGATAACCTGGATCTTCTGGTCGCCGAATCCCGTGAGGATAACATCAAAATCTGTTTTTTCCTCTGCCGGAGCTGTTGCCGGTCCTGCTGCTGCCACTGCTGCGACCGGAGCCGCCGCGGAAACACCAAATTTCTCCTCTAATTCCTTCACCATTTCAGACAGCTCAAGGACTGTCATATTCTCAATAAAACTGATAACCTCTTCTTTTGTGATCTTTTTTGCTGTTGCCATTGTTCGATATATCCTTTCCTGTATGTCTAATTTTCTTCTTTATTTAGTCTATGGGCTTCAAGCACCTGCACGAGCCCCCGGGGGACTGCGCTCAAAACGGTGACAAACTGGGTCTGCGCCCCTACCAGGACAGAAAGGAGTTTTCCTAAGAGAACCTCTCTACTCGGCAGCTCAGCCAGGGCCTTTATCTGGTCCCTGCTCAGAATCCTGCCATCCAATACACCCGCTTCGATCTCAAGCTTGTCGTTCTTTTTGGCGAACTCAACCAGTATCTTGGTGGGCTCAACCACATCCCCAAAGTTCATCATGAGGGCTTTGGGGCCTTTGAGATGGTCGTCCAGCGGTAAAAACTCCGTGTCCTTCAGAGCGATGCTGAGAAGGTTGTTCTTTACCACCTTAAACTCACTCTCCGCTTTGCGCAGGTTATTCCTCAGGTCAGTGATATCCTTGACCTTTATTCCACTGTAGTCTGCAAGAACAGCCAGTTTAACATCCTTCAGCTTTTCATGAAGCTCAGCAACAATTTGTTCCTTCGCACTCTTATTCAATACATGGCCTCCTTTCGTTGTTTGAGTTTCAAAACACCTTGCCCGCCCTGGGGCGATCAAGATTCTCTGAAAGCCAGACCACTATACAGGAAAAGATATTTCTACAACTCCTACATAGTCTCGGCAGGCCGACTCTTCGTTCGATTAAACACCGTGGTACCTGCTGTCTCTGACTTCTTGTTCGTTTTTTATACAGCTCTTAAAATATTCCTGGCATCCATAGGATCTATACTAACTCCAGGGCCCATGGTGGTAGAGAGAGAAATGGCTTTCAGATAGGTGCCCTTGCTGGATGCAGGTTTCAACTTCAGTATGGATTCTACCACCGCCAGGATATTTTCTGCCAGCTTGTCCGTTCCAAATGACGCCTTCCCTACGGGACTATGGACAATCCCGGCTTTTTCCACCCTGAATTCAACCTTGCCTGCCTTCAGTTCTTCGACCGCGCCCTTTACGTCAAATGTCACCGTACCGACCTTGGGATTGGGCATCAGACCGCGTGGCCCCAAAATCTTACCCAGTTTCCCAACCGTGCCCATCATGTCCGGCGTGGCAACGACCCTGTCGAATTCCATCCACCCGCTCTTGACTTTTTCGATGAGATCATCCGAACCGGCAAAGTCCGCTCCTGCATCAAGGGCCTCTCGTTCCTTATCCCCTTTTGCAAAAACCAGTACCTTCACCGTCTTACCGAGACCATGGGGGAGTACCACACTCCCGCGTATCATCTGGTCCGCGTGCTTGGGATTGACCCCCAGTTTAATGGCAACATCCGCGGTCTCATCAAACTTCGTCCTCGCGGCCGATATGGCAAGTTCTACGGCTTCCTTCAACGGATACCGCTTGCCAGGCTCCACCTTGCTTCTTTCCTCTAAATAT
The DNA here is from genome assembly GCA_964468685.1 of uncultured Syntrophaceae bacterium. GTDB lineage: Bacteria > Desulfobacterota > Syntrophia > Syntrophales > UBA2210 > UBA6078. The sequence goes on from CAYXUH010000014.1 coordinate 25,654, forward strand.
TTCTTGCCTCTCTTAGTAGACATCTTGTTCGAACCCCGAAGTAGATTTATTTAGCAATTTCAATACCCATGGACCTTGCAGTCCCCGCCACGATAGCCATAGCTCCGTCCATATCTATGGCATTCAGATCCTCATACTTTATCTCAGCGATCTCCCGCAGTTGCTTGGGGGTCACCCTTCCCACTTTTTCCCGCTTGGGATCCCCCGCACCCTTTGCAATCTTCGCCGCCTGCTTCAACAAAACGGATGTCGGAGGTGTCTTGGTAATAAACGTAAATGACTTATCGGCATATACGGTTATCTCAACCGGGATTATCATACCTTCCTGTTTCTGCGTGAGGGCATTATAGGCCTTGCAGAACTCCATTATATTGACCCCGTGCTGACCCAGGGCAGGACCGATAGGCGGCGAAGGTGTAGCTTTGCCGGCCTGGATTTGAAGTTTTATGTTCGCAATAACCTTCTTAGCCATGAGACTCCCCTTTACATATTTCCTTTTTCGACACTATTGTTCGGCGTTCCTAGTTCTGGACCACCTGTATAAAATCCAGTTCCACGGGTGTTGATCTTCCGAAAATACTAACGATAACACGCAATTTACCCTTCTCCGGCTTGACTTCATCAACGACCCCTTCAAAGTTTGTAAAGGGGCCATCCACAATCCTTACATGATCGCCCACCTCAAACTTGAATTTCGGCTGAGGCTTCAAGGTACCCGCATCTATCTTGGTCTTCAGGGACTCAACAGATTCATCGGATATTGGAGACGGCCTGTCCTTCATCCCTATGAATCCAGTGACCTTGGGAGTCTCTTTCACCATATGCCAGGTATCGTCTGTCAACTCCATCTTCACCAGTATGTACCCGGGAAAGAATTTTCTCTTCGAGGTCTTCTTCTCACCCTTCTTGAGTTCGACGACATCTTCCTCCGGTATTAGGATATCGGCGAAATAATCCTGCATGTCGAAGGTGACCACCCTCTCTTCCAGAGAGCGCTTGACCCGGTTTTCAAAACCAGAGTATGTGTGGACAACGTACCACTTGAAAGCCATATGTTAACTCAACACCAATCGTACTATCCTGGTAAGGCCGAGATCTACTATACCAAGGAATATTGACACGATAATAACCACAACGATCACAACAGAAGTTGAGGCAAGGGCCTCCTTAGGGGTCGGCCATGTCACCTTTTTCAACTCAGCTCTCGCCTCCTTGAGGAAGTGTTTCACGTCATCTATCACCGACTGTATCTTTCCCATCCGACATTCCCTCGGAAAAAACATAATGGCAGGCCAGGAGGGATTCGAACCCCCAACACCCGGATTTGGAG
>CAYXUH010000015.1:0-25659 GCA_964468685.1 uncultured Syntrophaceae bacterium
CGAAAGAACTGATGCCGAGTTGCTTCTGAAATGGAAGCAAACAACTCACTGCTCCCTTGGGAAGGGATGTTCTTCCCATACGGATGTTTGTGGGTGACAGCCCATTTAGGAAAACGGCTCATGGGGTTACTGCTTTCAAGGATGAGGAAATATGCTGTAGAAAGAATCTGTTTGTATGTATCGGAAAAGCATCTCTGTAAATCTTCAGATAGCCCAAGCTTTTCCCCGATGGCATCAAACAGATAGGTGGCACCATAAAAGCCGCGGGACACATCCTGTGTAGGTATTGGCCCTCTTTTAGAAACATGCTCCTTAGGTTCAGCAGATGCCCGTTTTCTCGTCGGGATAATTTTCTGTGTTTCATGATCCACTTTTCCAATACATCTGCGTTTCGCACGAGACTGCTTTTTTTCTTTATCCCAATAGGAGACTGATTCGTACGCATAGGTGATGCCGGTTACTTTATTAGTTTGATATACAATCGCTGCCATCTGCATCCCCCTTAATCATCGTTACATATAGTATATAGCGTAACGATGACAATGTAAAGGAAAATGCGCTCAAATATCTATGTTTAATGGTTTTATTATGCTTTTCTCGTTACAATAATCCGGGAAGGCAGGATGGAAGTCATTTTCGATCCCGAAAAGTGCAGCGGCTGTGAACTGTGCGTCAAGGCCTGCCAGACACGGGCGATGACAATTAATCTCCTGTAAATATAACATCTTATAGATATACCCCCTTGTAAATATCCCCCTCCGCAAATAGAGCCACCCTCCCCCACAAATTTTTTTTGGGGTTACACCTCTTCGTTTTTTCGAGGGTTAAGGCTCAAAGCTTTCATTTCCAAAAATTAAATGAAAAATATTTCTTGACAACATTACAAGACACGGATATTCAGGAGTCAATTAAGGGGCCGGCTGGCCGGTCGAAAACCGGCCAATTGGCCGGTTGCTCCAGAAGTTGCTTCACCTGCTATGAAAATCCGTGAGGGGGGAGGATATTCATTCATGTTTGGAAGAAACCTGGAAGAGAAAAAAACTATATAGCCAAAATAGCCGGAGAGATCTTCTTTGCCAAAGGCTTTAAGGAGTCCTCCCTGCACGATATTGCGGTAAAGGGGAATATCAGCAAGGCCGGCATCTATCACTACTTCAAAGCAAAAGAAGACATCCTGTCACACATACTGTTTCAAAATACGGATGTTGGCATCAAGGCGCTTGAGGAGTCCCTCAGAAAGAGCGAAGCGCGCCAGGCATCCCCCCGGGAATCGTTAAATGAATTCATCAAAGTCTACGCAGGCTATCTGCTGAAAAACCGAAGAAATAGCCTGCTGGTTCTCCGCGAACGCCACCAGTTGTCAGGGAAAAGCGCGAAGGCATTACAGGAGGAAGAGAGTGCGCTGTTTACGCTCCTCAGGAATCAACTGCTCAGTGTTGCTGATCTAAACCGGGAGGTCGACATCAACCTGATCACGTTTCATATATTGTCGTCGATTCACTGGATGGGATATTGGTTTGATGAAAGCGGCCCTATCTCAAAAGAAGAAAGTATCGATCATCTGATACATATAATATCCAATGGAATACTGGATTCAAATAACGGAGAAAGGGTTAAATAATGCCGGAGCTTATATTGGAGAATATTAATTTGAGTTTTGGAGATTTGAAAGCAGTTAACGATGTAAGCTTTCGGGTCGACAAGAATGAAATTCTATCGATTATAGGACCAAACGGAGCCGGCAAAACATGTCTCTTGAATTGCATTAGCGGATATTACAAACCGCAAGAGGGAACGCTCTCTTTTAATGGTGAGAAGTTAGAGAATGTACCAATCCATCAAAGAACAAAACTGGGAATAGCTCGAACATTCCAGAATGTTGAATTGTTTAACGGTTTGACCGCGTTAGACAATATTCTTGCGGCCCGTCATCTTCATTTTAATACTGGTGTATTGTGTGCATCGCTTTATTACGGAAAGGCTCGGCGTGAAGAAGTCCATAACAGAGAAATAGTAGAAGACATTCTCGATTTCCTCGAGATCAAGCCGTTCAGGAAAAAAATTGTCGGATCCTTGCCGTATGGAATCCGAAAGAGAATTGAGTTGGGGCGGGCGCTGGCCATAGGGCCAAAGCTCCTTTTGCTGGACGAGCCCATGTCAGGAATGAACATGGAGGAAAAGGAAGACATGGCCCGTTTTGCCATAGATATATTCGAAGAGAAAAAAATACCGATTATCTTGATAGAGCACGATATGGGAGTCGTTATGGATATTTCTGATCGAGTTATCGTTTTGGATTTTGGCAAGAAAATTGCCGAAGGGGTACCGGAAGAAATTATGCATAGCGAAACAGTGATTAACGCTTATTTGGGAAAGTAACTATTTCGAGGAGGGGTTAAGGAAGCATGAATGATTACGATACATTTCCAAAGCTTCTTGTAAGCCAGTATGAAAAATGGCCTGACAATGTGGCTATGAGAAAAAAAGATTTCGGAATATGGAAGGAATATACTTGGCGGGATACCTACGAGAATATGCGCTATCTGTCATTATGCTTTCTTCAACTAGGCCTCCAACGCGGTGATAAGGTAGCAGTAATAGGAGAAAATGAGCCCGAGTGGTTCTGGGCAGAATTCGCTGCGCAGGCTGCCGGAGGGATATTGGTTGGAATTTATACAGATATGGTCCCGGCTCAGGTCGAATTCATGTTCACCCATTCAGAGTCCAGCATTGCAGTGGCGAACGATCAGGAGCAGGTCGATAAGTTTCTGGAGATCAGAGATAAACTTCCACGTTTGAAAAAAATCATCTATTGGGATCCGAAAGGTTTGAGGCATTATCATGATCCTCTTCTGCTATCCTATCCCGAAGCTATTGAATTAGGAAAATCCTACGAAAAAAACCATCCTGAAGCTTTTGAGAAAAATCTCAGCATGGGCTCTGGCGAAGATCTGGCAGCCCTGTACTACACCTCGGGCACCTCCGGTGAACCAAAAGCGGGAATGGTGTCTCACAGATCCCTTATAAATTCAGGAAAGTCATTTCTCGACTACAACAACTTGACTAATACCGATAACCTCTTTTCATATCTCCCCGCAGCATGGATTGGAGAAGGTATGTTTGCCACAGCGGCCCATCTTGTGGGTGGCGTCAACCTTAATTTCGCAGAGGAACCGGAGACAGTCCAGGAGGATATGAGAGAGATCGGCCCTACCGTTGCAACCTATGGACCGCGGCAGTGGGAAGATATGGCAAGAACAATACAGGTCAGAATCAGCGAGGCAGGTTATATCAACAGGCTGCTTTACAAAACTTTCCTTAAGGTCGGTTACAAAAGGGTTGATCTGATCGAAAGGGAAATCAACGAGAATCTGTTTTGGAAACTTCTTATTAAAATTGCCGACATTCTAGTTTTTTACCCTTTACGTGAAAATTTTGGTTTGCGCAACTGCAGAATTGCCACAACCGGTAGTGCAGCAATGAGCGTCGATACGTTTCGTTTTTGGAGCGCTCTGGGTGTGCGCTTGAAACAGGTATACGGGAGTACGGAAGCAGGTTTTGTTGCCGGTCACCGTTCCGAGGAAATCTATTTTGAAACACTGGGGAATATCTCAACGTGTGCTGAAGTCAAGATATCTGAAAACCAGGAAATCTTAGTCAGAGGACCTCAAGTATTTTCCGGATACTTCAGAAATGAAAAAAAGACCGAAGAGACGCTTGTAGACGGATGGATTCATACAGGTGATGCCGGATTTATTGACCAAAAGGGTCATTTGGTATTTCTGGACCGCTTAAACGACATGAGCACTCTTTCCAACGGAACAGGATATGCGCCTCAGTATATCGAAGGCCGCTTGCGGTTTAGTCCCTACATTAAAGATGCAATGTCTCTGGGCGAGAAGAGGGATTATATCACGATCATAGTTATCATTGATTTTGCAAATGTTGGTAAATGGGCGGAGAAACATCACATTAATTATACAACCTTCGCTGATCTCTCTCAGAAAAAGGAAATCGCCGGTCTCATTGCCAAGGATATTCGGCGCGTAAACGAAGGATTTCCCCAAGAAACTAAAGTAAAGAAATTCGTATTGTTGCACAAGGAATTTGATCCCGACGAGGAGGAACTAACGCGCACAAGGAAAATCAGAAGGGGATTTATGGAGGAGCGCTACAAGGATCTGGTGGAAGCAATATACCGCGAGGATTCCGGGGTTGATATTGAAACGCAGGTTAAATATCGGGATGGCAGACAGGCGACCATGAAAACTCATATAAAGATCTGGACACCCGAGGAGGAAAAGGCATGATTACTTTCGTTCAACTTCTCATTAGCGGTATCTCTGTGGGCTTTATCTACGGTTTGATAGCAGTAGGTTTTGTTCTTATCTATAAATCATCCCAAATATTCAATTTTGCCCAGGGTGAAATGGTTATGTTTGGCGCTTTCCTCATGTGGTTTTTTTTGGGGCATATGGGAATGCCGCCGGCGTTGGGAATCATTCTGGTTTTGGCTATCGTCGGCTTGGCTGGCTATGGGCTTGAGCGTTTTCCTCTACGCCCTATGATCGGCCAGCCTATTCTGGCTACGATCATGATCACAATGGGAATTGGAGTTTTTTTAAGAGGGTTGGCCCTGTTGCTGTGGTCGACTAATATCGGCATCAAATTCCCTGATATTATTGCCGAAAAAACAGTCAGCGTTTTCAACGTTCCAATTTCGAATGTCACTATAGGAATCTTCTTTTTTGGTCTAATTTTGGTGATTCTTTTGAGCTTATTTTTCAACTACACAAGAACTGGTCTCCATATGAGGGCCGCTGCAGAGAATCATCAACTGGCTCAGAGCATGGGGATCAGGGTGACACAAGCTATTGCTCAATCATGGGCGATAGCAGCTATCGTTGCGACAATTGGTGGATTTCTCCTGGGATATGTCAGGGGAATTGATTTTGGGTTGACCGAAATCGGCCTGATTGCCATTGCGGCAGCACTGGTTGGAGGGCTTGAGTCATTTAAGGGAGCGATTTTAGGAGGCATAATCATAGGTGTTGCCCAAACATTCACTGGCGGCTATATCGGTTACGGATTGAAAGAAGTTGTTCCTTTTTTCATCATGGTATTGGTGCTTATTTTCAAACCGTATGGTCTCTTTGGACTAGTGAAAATAGAGAGGGTTTAAAATTATGAGAAGAGTTTCGGGCATATTTGACACATCCTATATTCAGGATATGAGCATCTTTCGCACCAAATATTATTCTCTGGGCATAGCCATTCTGATCCTGTTCTTTTTAATATTACCTTTGTTCGGCAACGATTTCTGGCTTGCTTTTGTAAGTACAACGGCCGTAACGGTGATTGCTCTCCAGGGACTGAACATACTGGCAGGATATTGTGGACAGATATCCATCGGGCACACAGCCTTCATGGCGGTGGGGGCATACACCTCGACGATTCTGGCGACTCAGCTGGGATTGCCATTCTGGCTTTGCTTACCTATCGGTGGTGTGGGGGCCGGTTTAGTGGGGTTGCTGTTCGGCCTGCCGTCATTGCGGGTCAAGGGATACTACCTGGCGCTGACGACTATAGCTGCACAGTATCTCATCATCTATATGATCAAAACTCCCTTCCCTGAGATCACGGGGGGCGCGATCGCACTCCATGTTCCGGAAGTTAAGTTGGGCAGTTTTGTATTGAGTACAGAAACTCACTTTTACTATTTCATTATGATGATGCTGGTCATAATGACATTTTTTGCCAAGAGTCTTATGCGGAGTCATCTCGGTCGCGCCTTTGTTGCGATTCGGGACAACGATATTGTGTCAGAAGCCATGGGTATAAGTTTGTACAAATATAAATTGATGGCCTTTTTTATAGGATGTTTTTATGCCGGTATCGCCGGTTCCGTTTGGGCTGCCTACGTGCGCGTCATTTCTCCCGACGATTTCACGCTCACGGCTTCAATATGGCAGATGGGAATGTTGATTATCGGCGGGTTAGGAAGCACTTTGGGCCCCTTTTTCGGAGCCATCTTTATCGGTGCGCTCCGCGAGATCTGTGTCATTGTCGGTCCATGGATTACATCAATTATTCCTCAAATGGGCGCTCAGATTTCGGCATCACTTGTTGAGATGTCATTCGGTATCACGATTATACTATTTCTGGTACTGGAACCAAGGGGGATCAGCCACAGATGGGAGATATTGAAAGACTCTTATCGTTTTTGGCCATTCTCATATTAGTAAGTCAACTTAAAAGGGAGGGAGTAAAAGATGAAAACTAAAATCGGGATTATCGTTCTATCGGTTATGGTTGCGCTGTTCCTGGTAGCCGGAACGGCTGCTTCAGCGGAAAAAGGGCCAATACACTTTGTAATGCTTACGGATCTCACAGGACCCGCTCACGCACAGGTTTCGCCACAAGGGTGGGCCGCTGAAGATTATATTAAGTGGGTTAACAATAATGGAGGAATAAACGGCCATCCGCTCACGGTAGAAATCGTTGATACAAAGTATCAGCTACCGCTCATCAGAACCGCATACGCGAGAAACAAAAACAAAAAACACATGACGATGTCTTTTGACGCAATCTCCGGTGGGATTGAAGCAATGAGAGGTTCGTTTCCAAAGGACAAAATTCCCGTGCAGATGTTAACCGGACATGGACCGGCGGTTTATCCGGCCTCGTGGGTTTTTGCCTCGATACCGCCATACGACGACACACTGTGCACTTATGCAGATTGGATTAAAGCGAACTGGAAAGAAAACCGTAAGCCTCGCCTTGCATTGCTTCTGGGGGATTATGCCTCGGGACGGTCTCCTCAGGCGGCCAAATGGTACGTTGAGAAACTAGGCATCGAGATCGTTTCTACTGAATATGTTCCGCTAATGCCGACTGACACGAGCGATCTTTTAATTCGCATGAGGAATAAAAAACCTGACTTCGTTTTCGATACACTGATGCCTGATCAATGTAAGGTAATTTTAAGAGACCGCTTCAAGCTCGGAATAAAAATCCCGCAGGTTAACTTCGTCTTCAACTCCAGTTTGATCAAAAAAACGGTACCCCTTAAAGCCTATGCCGGTTACATGGGGTTTCAGCACGCTTCTTCCTGGTGGGAAACGGATGTCCCAGGGGTGAAACTTTCGTATGAATTATACAAGAAACGTGGATCCATCCCAACCGCGACATATGTCGCAGCTGTGGGCGGGCATATGGTCTGGGTTGAAGCCGTGAAAAATGCCCTCGATAAAGTCGGATATGAGAAGCTTGATGGACCGGCAATATACGATGGGTATATGCAGATTAAGAATTTTACGGCGATGGGAATTTTTAAAGAAATTTCTTACGATCCAGACGATCTGCGTGGGGCAAAATGGTTAAAAATAACTAAATTCAACAACGATGGAAGTATCTCAAACGTATCGGATTGGCTCGAAGCGCCGCATAATTTAAAGCTTAAAGCCAAAGAAGGTAAATAGGTAAGATCAATATTTTGGCAGATAACCCATCGTTTCGGCGCATTATACGCTCCGAAACGATGGGCTGTGCGAGCGTACTCGCTGCAATACGGTTTTGTGATGTAGCGATTGATGAGACGCATTTTAAAAATACATAATGAGGAGAAAGATAGAATGGAAAAGATTACTTTTGAATCCCTAAAAACAGGGACAGCGCTGGAACCTGTAGCTCATAAGGTCGGACAGGAAACTTTCTGGAAGAATGCTGTTGCTTCCTTTGACTACAATCCGGTTCACAATGATGCGGAGTGGGTAAAGACAGCCATGCCCTTCAAGATTCCTAAGACCGTCGGCCATGGGATGATGACGATGTCGTTCATGACATCCGTGGTTACCAATTGGGCCGTTCCCGCCATGCTCCGGGTTTCGAAGATCACATCTAAATTTACAAAACCCGTTGAGCAGGAGTGGACGGTAACATGCACGGGTGTAATCACGGAAAAGCATTACATTTCAAAAGGGAAAAATTTCGTTGTGGTTGAAGTGAAGGCGGAAAACCAAGACAAAGAACTTTTGGGGATTAGTCAAGTAGAAGTTGTATTTCCGGATTGAACCTGACGATCAGGTGACGATCGGTAACCGCCATCACATTTCAAAAGGAGGAATAACTATGAGTCAAACCCATTTTCCGGCTTACCAAAATGAATTAGCCAAATATTTTAAAACTGAAAAACAGCAGCAGTTCAGTACAAACTTTTTTACCGATGCCGAAAATTACGAGGTGTGGGATGAAATCGATTTTTCTAATCTGAAGGAAGTCGATGGTCAAAACACCTTTACCATAAAGGCGGAAGATTTTAAATTTTATGCGGAAGGTTGTCTGGACAATAATCCTTACATGACAGATGAGGAGTTTGCAAAAAAATCGCCGTACGGCCGGCTGGTACCGCATCCCCTATTTACGACTACGATTTGTTTCTGGTGCGTGGGGATCAAAGGCAGCGGGAGCTGGATACGCACACCAGGCGCTCGTAATCCCGGTCAGTATCATGAATATTATGAAGATTTCGAGGTTGGAGAAACAATTCACATTAAGATGCGGCCGTATGATCGTTATGAAAAAAGAGGAAAGTGTTATTTGCAGTACAAAATCGATATGTATAATCAAGACAATGTCCTGAAGGCGTCGACCATTTCAACGCTTATTTTGCCGAGGACAAGAGAAGATATTCGAAAGTTCCTGGAAGGTATCAGAGGGCTTAAGGATTAGAACTTTTGGTGATGTACTTACAGGGGGGGAGACAATGTTTCCCCCCTGTATATCTCAAACCGTGTATGTGTATGATCGTTAAATGAAAAGAGAATGGCCATGCTAAAGCTTAACAATATAGAAGTCAGATATTCGAGAGTTATTCTGGTGTTAAAAGGAATCAGCCTGGAAGTTCCCGACGGATCGATTATAGCGATGTTGGGAGGTAACGGCGCGGGCAAGACCACTGTCCTCAAAGCGATCTCCGGTTTACTGAAAACGGAGGAGGGCGAAGTAACAGACGGGGGAATTGAATTTGATGGAGAACCGATTCATAAATTGAATCCCGAGAACATCGCCCGCAATGGAATCATTCAGGTAATGGAAGGCGGTCGTACTCTGGAACACTTGACCGTCGAGGAGAATTTGATGGCCGGAGCGGCCGTGGTTAAGTCTCGTAGCATGATGAAACAAGATTTGGAAATGGTTTATGATTATTTCCCGAAGTTAAAGATGTTGCGAAAGGCTATCAGCGGATATATTTCGGGGGGAGAGCGGCAAATGCTTGGTATCGGACGCGCACTAATGGCACGTCCCAAGCTGATATTACTGGATGAACCCTCTCTGGGCCTAGCGCCGATTTTGGTTAATACGATTTTCGAGATCATAAAAAAGATCAATGAAACCCAGAAAACCTCGGTGCTGCTGGTGGAGCAAAACGCCAGAGCGGCATTATCGCTAGCCAGTTACGGGTATGTGATTGAAAACGGACGTGTTGTCCTTGACGGTACAGCGGAACAGCTCAGTGAAAATGAAGATATCAAAGAATTTTATCTCGGAATGTCGACGATCGGGAAAAGGAAAAGTTATCGCGATATCAAACATTACAAAAGGCGGAAGCGATGGCTGTGATGAAGAGATTCGATAGGATGACCAATCGAAAAGAGAAAATACAATTGAAGGCGATGTCAATCCAGAAAAACAGAGTGGAGAACTGGTAAATTATTAAGTAAAGGTTATGTGCTCTGATTGAACAATCAACAGCCATGCATTAAGTTGGCCACCAATACATCAACATTTTGAAAGGGACAATAACTATGAGTCAAAATAATATTCCGACTTACCAAAAAGAATTAGCTAAATATTTTAAAACTGAAAAACAGCAGCAGTTCAGTACAAACTTCTTTACAGATGCCGAAAATTACGAGGTGTGGGATGAAATTGATTTTTCTAATCTGAAGGAAGTCGATGGTGAAAACACCTTCACCATAAAGGCGGAAGACCTGAAGTTTTATGCGGAGGGTTGTCTGGATGATAATCCATACATGACGGATGAGGCGTTTGCAAAAAAATCGCCTTATGGCGAGATTGTGCCCCATCCCGTATTCGTAACAACTCTTGCCTTCTGGTGCATAGGAATTACGGGCAAGGGTAATTGGATACGCACTCCGGGAGCTCGCAATCCGATGCAACAGATTATTATATATGAGAACTTCAAAGTGGGAGAAACAATTCACGCTAAACTCCGCCCTTATGACCGTTATGAAAAAAGGGGGAAATATTATCTGACGTATGCCGCTAATTTCTATAATGAAAATAATGTCCTGAAGACTACATGGTTCCTATCGCTTATTTTGCCCCGGACAAGAGATGAAATTAAAAGCTTCCTGAAAGGGATAAGAGGGCTTAATGACTAAATGTTTAATGCCCCAACATCGTAGAAGAAATAATGCAGCATGACATCGAAGATTTTATTTTATGAAAATAAAATAAGTCTCACATAATCTTCATGACCACTAATATCAAAGAAAACGGGACATGAAGAATCTAGTAATGCAGTCGGAAAGAATCTAGAGGGTGTGCTCGTTTTTCAGTGACAGCAGGCGGACTTAATTTGTGCTTGCGATCAATCGGTCGAAGTTTGTTTTTATAAGCGGGGTGACCAGCGCTAAGCTGATAATTTTTTGTGGTGGATGAGTCAAACCAGGCGGCCTTTCGAATAGCACTGCGAATGACGAAGAGAGTTGAAGGAATCATCAAAGAATATGTTTGTGAGCAATTATGCTAAAAGAATTTAGTCTTGATGGCAAAGTGGCTTTAGTCACTGGAGCAGGTCGTGGAATAGGCAGAGCCATCGCAATAACTTTAGCTGAAGCTGGTGCAAATATTGTTGCTGCGAGCAGAACGAAACTCGAATTAAAAGAAACAGCTGCTGAGGTTAAAAAATTCAACCGGCATTGCGTTATTCAGCCGACCGACATTACAGACGGGGATCATCTGAAACAGCTTGTTGATAAGGCACTCGCGACATACGGAAAAATCGATATCCTAGTCAACAACGCTGCCATGGGCACGACGAAAATGACGATACCAATTCCCGGAGCCGACAAAATGCGGATTGCTCAACTGATTCCAAATCTGAACGAACCGGTAACGGATTCCGAATGGGATAAGATCTGGAACACAAATGTCAAAGCTGGATACGATCTGACCAGGCTGGTTGTCCCACACATGATTAAGCAAAATAAAGGGAAAATCGTCAATATCGTATCCACCGCTGCGATCAAGTACACGGCCCTGCAGGGCCTATATCCTGGCACCAAAGCGGCAATTGTCGCCCTCACGAGGAGCCTGGCGAATGAACTTGCCAGGTTCAATATCACCGTGAACTGCATCGGACCAGGCGGCGTAAAGACATCCATGCTGGAGAAAATCTACACCGACAAAGAAATAAGCCAAACCTACTTAAAGTCGGTGCCAATGCGACGGTTCGGAGAGCCCAGAGAAGTGGGTCTCCTTGCGCTCTATTTGGCTTCCGATGCTTCTAGTTACATGACCGGTCAGACTCTTTATCTGGATGGTGGGTATACCGTTTCTTAAACATCGCACAAATTGGATGACATATTTACGCTATTTGTCCTTTGAACATTATGTGTGCTCAGCAGAGCAAATGCGACCGAGAGCTGCAAATGAATTTTACCGGCTAAGTCTAAAAAAAGTGGAAACTGTTTCTGCAAAGTGTGACAAGTCAAGTAGTTGTATAATAAAATCAATATATTTTGTGAGGTGCTGCCATGGATTGTTGTGATTTTACGATTTACGATATGATTGCCCGCAATGCTGGCTTATATCCGGAAAAATGTGCGCTCGTACACGGCGATAAACGCATATCTTTCAGTGACTATAAAAAACAATGTGACCGATGCGCTTCAGGCCTTATCAAGGAAGGCATTGACGTTGGCGACCGGATTGCCGTTTTGTCGAGCAACAGCGACGATTTTCTGATTCTCTGCGGTGCTGTAGCAAAAATAGGCGCCGTTGTCGTTCCTATAAACTTCAGGCTGGGCGAAGCAGAGGTTGAATACATTCTCAAAGACTCGACGCCCAAATACCTATTCAGCAGCAATGAATACAGAGATGTTGCCAAAAAGGTCTCATCATCGGTCGGATCTGTTCAAAAGCTCTATGTTTTCAAAACAGAAGTAAGGGATGGCGATTTCATTCCATTCGAGACGCTCTTTCTGGATGAGAAAAATGAACGGGTCGATGTGGTTTCCGCTAGTCATGGCTATATGATCATTCATACGGCTGCCGTAGGGGGAAAGCCGAGAGGTTGCGTACTCAGCCAAGCTAATATGATGGCCATTGGCCTTCAGATGACCCATATGTTTAAACTTACAAGCAGAGATTGTCACATCTGCGCCTTGCCCCTCTTTCATATCGGGGGTTTTTCCATGACTCTGACAATTATGCAGCAGGGAGGGAAAAATTTGATAATGGATCGGTTTGATCCCCTCCTCGTTCTGAAGCTTACCGAAACAGAACAGGGAACATTCTTAGGTACTTTTCCGCCGATGCTCACGGCGATCCTGGACGCCCAGGATAAGCACTCCTTTGATATGTCGAGTTTGAGAGGCGTCGGAGGAATGGACGGTCCAGAGACGATTCAACGCTTTTTGAAAAAGAACCCTCATGCTGTTTTTTATAGCCTCTATGGCCAGACAGAGGCTATGCCGGTTTCAGGTTGTGATATTACGGAAAAACCGGGAAGCATCGGGCTTCCAGCTATCATGACGCGGGTAGCAGTCTTTGATGATCTGGATCAGGAAGTCCCCATCGGAGTGCAAGGAGAGATATGTGTCCGGTCGCCTGCCGTATTCCTTGGTTATTGGAATCTGGAGGCAGATACGGCTTATACTTTTCGCAATGGCTGGCATCACACGGGTGACCTTGGGAGCATCGATAAAGATGGGTTTATTTGGTATGCAGGGCGAAAACCGGAGAAAGAACTCATAAAACCTGGAGGCGAAAACGTTTATCCGATGGAAGTAGAAAAAGCCATTCTCGCTCATGACAGTATTGAGGAAGTAACCGTTATAGGTGTTCCCGATGCTGAATGGGGTGAAGCCGTCCAAGCCGTTTGTGTACTCAAAAAAGGAAAAGACATAGGTGGTGATGAATTGATCGAATTTGTGGCATCCAAGATTGCCCGCTATAAGAAACCAAAGCATGTTCTTTTTGTTAAGAGTTTGCCTAAAACAGCTAGCGGCGAAATCGATAGAAAGGAAATAAAAAAAACCTATCTTAGAAAAGAATGAAGATCTTTCTCTGATTGCTTGCTCTTGCCTTGGTTGAGATGCAAACAGATGTAGTAATCATAAATTTGGCCACTCAGTTTCAATTGCCAGATATCACGGTGTTTTTGCTCTGAATGGGGCTAAACTTGGGTTAGATTTATCAGCCGCCAAGGGCCCTTCAAAATGACGTTCCTTGATTGATATGGCGCTAGAGGGATATGTATTACCGTCATTCATGGTTTGGCATTCAGTCCCGTAACAGCTGATTGGCGATGACGACTCTTTGAATCTCCGACGCACCTTCATATATGCGCAGCATGCGGATTTCCCGGTAAAGGCGCTCCACCAGGTATCCCTTGGAGACACCATAGCCGCCGTGAATCTGGACCGCCTCATCGATGACTTCCTGCGCGATTTCCGTAGCATATAACTTGGCCATGGATGACGGAAGGGTGATGCGCTGTGCCCCCTGATCCTTCAAAAAGGCCGATTGGTATACCAACAACCGGGCGGCGCTGATTTTGGTTGCCATGTCTGCCAGCTTACCCTGCACCAGCTGAAATTGGGATATGGTCTGGTTAAACACTTTCCGTTTTTTTGAATATGCTAAGGCTTCTTCAAAAGCCGCCTGGGCGAAACCCACCGCGCACGATGCTACCGTAGTTCGAAAAAAATCCAGCGTCTGCATGGCCACTTTGAAGCCTTTTCCTTCTTCTCCCAACAGGTTGGCGGCCGGCACCCGGCAATCCTTGAAGTGCAGTGTACCGATGGGATGCGCGGCCATCAACGGCAGACGTTCTCCAGCAAAAAAACCCTCGAATCCCTTCTCGACAATAAAAGCGGAAATGCCCTTCACGCCTTTCTCTGGATCTGTTTTGGCAAAAACCGTATAGACGTCGGCATCCGGCGCCATGGTGATAAACGTCTTGGTGCCGTTCAGCAGATATTCATCGCCTCTTTGTTCGGCCGTGGTCATGATGGCGGCCGCGTCGGACCCACCGCTGGGTTCCGTTAAGGCAAAGGTGATTACTTTTTCTCCCGAACTGACCATCGGGAGATAGTTCTGTTTCTGGTCGTCGGTACCGGCGGCGACGATGGGGCCTGAACCTAGTCCCTGCATGGTGAAGATCAGTTCCGCATTCAGGCAGCGTGTGGCCAATTCCTCCCGAATAATGCAGAACGATACCAGCGATCGGGAATCGGGACCGGAACCGTATTTTCCCGGCACGGTGTACCCCAACAGTTTTTTATCGGCTAATAGTTTTACGATACCCCGGTCAACCCGGTCGGTTTCCCCAACCTTTTTCTCCAATTCCTTTAATTCACCTTTACAGATCTCGATAACGTCTTTCCTGAGCTTTTTTTGCTCTTCTGAAAACAAACTCAGAATAAATTCCATGTTCCTTCTCCTTTTTTAAATAGGGACAGAGCGCAGAACCCTCATAACTGTTCTGGATAGGCATGTTGGCATCTAATAGAATGTCGCGTGCGGTGGAAAAGGATGACAGATCAGTCGCCTTCGCCGGCGATGATCGCGCAGACCCGTGCGAGTTCCTCGGGGGTGTCCACCTCGACGGAGTCGTGGAGGGTCTCGACGACCTTTATCCGGTATCCATTTTCCATCGCCCGGAGTTGTTCGAGAGCCTCAGTCCGCTCCAAGTGGCTCACCTCCAGAGCGGTGAAGATCCTCAGAAACGACCGGCGGTATCCGTATATCCCGTGGTGTTTGTAGTAAGGGACCGGCTCTTTCCTGTCGCGGTCATAGGGGATGGTCGCCCGGGAAAAGTAGAGAGCAAAGTGATCCTTGTCGAAGGCGACCTTGACGGCATTGGGGTGGCGCACCTCTTCCTCTCGCCGTATCTGGTATATGAGGGTGGAGAAGTTCAGCGACGGGTCGTCCAGAAGGGGCCGTGCCACCTCCTCGATCTGCGAGGGGACGAAGAGGGGCTGATCCCCCTGGATGTTCACGACGATGTCCCCATCATCCAGTCCGAGGTCGTTCACGGCCTCGGCGATCCTGTCCGTCCCGGACCGGTGGCGGGGGGAGGTCATGACGGCATTTCCCCCGAAGCCCTTCACCTGCTCGAATATGCGCTCGTCATCGGTGGCCACGGCGACGTACGACACCAGATCGAACCCGGCGGCCTTCTCATAGACGTGCTGTATCATGGGTTTGCCGCAGATGTCCGCCAGCGGTTTCCCCTCGAAGCGCGATGACTGATACCGCGCCGGTATGATGCAGATGACCTTCGGCATTATCGCTTCGCCCTTACAGTTCCTTCGCCGCCGCCTCCGCTATCGCGCCTGTGATCTTCGCCCGTGCCTCTTCAGACATCTTGACCGGTATGATCATGAAGAGCGTCCGGCTCATGATCTCTTCGGCGTGGGGGATGTCCTCCACGCGGTATTCGACTGCCCCCTTGTACATCGGATTGGTGAAGGGGAACTGGGATGAATTGGCGGTTGCCCGCGCGATCAGGTGTTCCCACCGCGGGGCGTAGTGCCACGCGTTGTCGCGGTAATATATCGTGTCCACGCCCCTGTCGGCGAGGAGTTTCTGGAAGCGTTTCGCGGTTCCCTCATCCGGAAGATTGAACCCCAGGAACGTCGCGGTATCGCCGTCGGGATCGAACAGTTTTCTGAAGCCGATTCCACTCACCGCGCCCAGCGCATCCTTAATGGCGGCCTTGTTCTTGCGCTGCTCGGTGACGATGTAGTCCAGTTTTCTGAGCTGGGCCAGGCCGACCGCCCCCTGGAATTCATTCATGCGGAAGTTGAAGCCGAGGAAGGATCGCCCCTCGTCTCCCCTTCCCACGTTGGGATTGTGGTCGTGGCCGTGGTCATGGTACCAGTCGGACCGGTCGTAGAGGGCCTTGCTGTTCGTCAGGACCATGCCCCCCTCGCCGGTGGTCATCGTCTTGTAGTAGTCGAAGCTCAGGATCGCCATGTCGCCCAATGTCCCCAGCTTCTTCCCCTGGTAGCTCCCGCCGCAGGCCTGGGCGTTGTCCTCAATGACAAGGAGGTTGTGCTTCTTTGCGACCTCTATGATCTTGTCGATCCGCGCAGCCGCCCCGCACATGTGGACGGGGATCACACACTTGGTGGCAGGGGTTAGCTTTGCCTCGATGTCTTCGGGGTCGAGGTTCAGCGAATCGTCGATATCCGTCATGATCGGGATGGCCCCGACCTCCAATACCGACTCATAGGTGGCGATGAAGTCGAACGCGGGGACAAGGACCTCGTCTCCCGGTCCCACATCCAGAGCGGTCAGGGCAACCTTCAGGGCTGCTGATCCGGATGTCACGCCCAGGGCGTGGCCGATGCCCAGATACTCGGCGAATGCCTTTTCGAACTCCTTAACCTTGAAGACCCCCTTGCGCTCCTCGTCGAAGCCGTACCGCATGAAGACGCCCGTCTCCAGGATGTCCATTACTTCCTTTGCCTCTTCTTTTCCTATCAGTTCGTTTCCTGCCATGATGTTCTGTTCCCTCCGGTTTAGTATGCGTCGTTATATATTGCAATGGCGTCCGCTTCCGTCACCTTGCGCGGATTGTTCTCAAGCGGCCTGGCCACTGTCATGGCGGCCTTTGCCAGCTTCGGGAAGTCGTCCTCCTCTATTCCCATTGTCTCCAGGGTATCATAGACCCCGCAGTCATCGATCAGGTCCTCTACCGCGCCGACGGCCATACCCGCGGCCTCGTTCAGGGAGAGGCTCTCGGTGGGCACGCCCATTACCTCAGCGATTACGGCGAACTTTTCCAGCGCCCCGGGGAGATTGAAGTTCATCACCGCCGGCAGGAGGAGCGTGTTCGCCAGACCGTGGGGGATGCCGTACATGCCGCCCAGGGGATAGGAGAGGGAATGCACGGCGGTGACCCCGGCGTTGGCCAGGCCCAGACCGGCGTACAGGCTTCCCAGAAGCATCTCCCCCCGCGCCTCCAGATCGGCCCCGTTGTGAACGCAGGCCCGCAGGTTTGAGGAGATCAAGTCGATTGCCTCCAGGGACACCATCTCGCTCATGGGGCTTGCCGTGATCGATGTGTATGATTCGATGGCGTGACACAGGGCGTCAACCCCGGTGGTCGCCGTTACGTGCGGGGGGATGCTCAATGTCAGCTCCGGATCGAGGAGGGCGATATCGGGATAGAGGTACGGGCTGTTCATCCCCTCCTTCTTGTTCAGGTTCTTGCGTATAAAGACGGAGGTAAAGGTGACCTCGCTCCCCGTGCCGGCGGTTGTCGGAACCATGATGGTGGGGAGGCCCGGTCCGGGAACATTGCCCAGCCCCAGGTAGTCTTTGGCGGCTCCCTTGTTGGCGGCGATGACCGCCACGGCCTTTGCCACGTCCATGGTGCTCCCCCCCCCGATTCCCACGACGATATCGCACTTTTTGGCCGTGGCCATCTTCGCGCCTTCATCGGCCAGCTCCAGGGGGGGCTCCCCCTCGACCTTGTCGAAGATGGCGATAGTCATGCCGACCTTTTTGAAATAGTCGGATACCTTCTCCTTCAGCCCCGCCAGGGAGAGGTTTTTGTCGAGGACGACCAGCGGCTTGCTGCCGCCCAGCGTCCCTATCTGCTCGGCCAATTGCTCAAATGCCCCGTTGCCGAACACTATCTTGCCCGCGCCGGTAAAAGAAAATATCGTATTCATGTCAAATCCTTCCATGGGATGTTTTGTACGCAATAATGCGTCTGACCGGCCGACAATGCCGGCCGATCAGACGCTCCCTTATACCACGCTCTTTTTCTGTTTCCTATTACAATTTATGGTTGGGAAAAACAGATTACTCGTTGCGATATGATATCCGCCACCAGCCGCACCTCTTTTTTCCCGAAGTCGCAGACCGTGACAATATTCTGATAGGCACCGGAATCCGGGACAATCTCCGTGAGGATATTGGGAAGGGTCTTCAGCATCTCCCTGTTAAAGGTGACCTCTTTCTTGTCGGGGAAGAGGGCGAGGTAGAAGATGCTCATCTCCACGAGGTCGAGGAAAAAATGGGAACCGAAGGAGAGTTCCGGCATGAGGTTGCCGTGGACGTACGCCACCTCTCCCAGTGCCGTGATGTTGTTTATCTCCGAGAAGTTAACCGGTATCCCCAGCGACGGTGTTGTCGATCCCCATCTGCCCGGGCCCAGCAGCATCACGGGGAGGTCTTTTTTGCTGGTGATCTGTCGGTTCAATCTCCCGACCAGCCGCGCTATCTCGTACTTCTCCTGGAGGGGAAGATCGCTGTATCCCGGAGGATCAATGTAGATAATGCGTTTGATAACCTGGGAAATACTGCCGCCGATAAAATTCCCCTCTGATTTGAAGAGGGTCTGCTTCGGCTTGATATTACGGGGGAATTCAACGATCTTTTCTTCCCCGATGGTCTGAAGGGGCCGGCACTGCAGCAGGTTGATCTCGAACGTGGCGCCCTGTCGGAAAAGCGCATATAGACGACCTTCCTCTTGTCGAGGAGCGCCCGCGCTACAAAAAGGCGGGCACAGGTCTCATAATCCTTTATGTCGTTGACACGCCATACGACATTGTCCCCGAGACGCAGATAATCTATGATCTCGTCGAGGCCTTCAAATCCGGTACTAATTCTTTCCAATGACTCCATGGTGAAACCCTTTCTTCAGTATGGTACAACACGCCCTTCGAAGAGGAGGCTTTACGTAGCATAGATTTCCTGGAGGGATCGTATGTCGAAGGAGCCCCGCCTCATGGCCTGTATTCCGCCGATCACGGCCACGGCGCCGGAGATTGTGGTCACGACGGGTATACCGTGAGAGACCGCGGTGTTTCGGATGACCACCTCATCGCGCCTCGGTTTCGGTCCGCTCGGCGTATTGATTAGGAGCCCGACGTCCTTATTCTTGATGTAATCCAGGAGATTCGGTCTCCCCTCGTCCAGCCGTGTCAGTCGTGTCACGGGGATGTCATGGTCCATCAGTGTCTGTGCCGTGCCGGGCGTTGACAGGATCTCAAACCCCATATCAGAAAACTGCCTTCCGATATTGATAATGTCACCTTTGTCGTAATCCTTGACGCTTATAAAGACCTTTCCCGAAAGGGGGAGTGTCTGCCGGGCGGCTATCTGGCTTTTCGCGAAGGCCGTCCCCAGGTCGGGATCGATCCCCATGACCTCGCCGGTGGATTTCATCTCGGGACCGAGAAGGATGTCCCCGCCCAGGAACCGGTTAAAGGGGAGGACGGATTCCTTAACCACAAAATATTTGGGCTCCGGATCGCTGGTGATTCCCTGCTCCTTAAGCGTCTGCCCCGCCATGATTCGGGTTGCCACCTTTGCCAGAGGCACCCCTGTCGCCTTGGATATGAAGGGTACGGTCCGCGACGCCCGGGGGTTGATCTCCAGGATATAGATATCGGCACCCTTGACCGCGTACTGGATATTGAGAAGACCCCGCACGCCAAGTTCCAGTGCCATGCGCCGGGTCTTGTCCTTGATTTCTGCGATGACCACCGGATCCAGGGAATAGGTGGGGAGCACCATCGCGCTGTCCCCCGAATGGATTCCCGCGTGCTCGATGTGTTCCATAACGCCGCCGATCACGACATCGATCCCGTCGGAGACGGCGTCGACGTCCACTTCGATCGCGTCCTCGAGAAATTTGTCAATCAGAATCGGATGACCCGGGGATGCCGCGAAGGCCTCTCTGGCGAAGCCCTCCAGATCCGCCTGGTTCCACACGACCACCATGGCCCGACCGCCCAGGACGTAGGATGGCCTAATGAGTACGGGGTATCCTATCCGCTCCACGATCCGCTCCACCTCCTCGAAGGAGGTGGCCGTGTCGCTCTCAGGCTGTCTGACTTCCAGCTTGTCCGCCATCTCCTTGAAGAGCTTGCGGTCCTCCGCACGGTCTATGGCCTCCGGGGATGTGCCCAGGATCTTCACCCCGTGGCGCGCGAGGGGAATGGCGAGATTGAGCGGGGTCTGTCCCCCCAGCTGAACGATCACCCCATCCGGTTTCTCCGCCTCCACGATGTTCAAGACGTCTTCCAGCGTCAGGGGTTCGAAATAGAGGCGGTCGGATATGTCGTAATCGGTGGAGACGGTTTCCGGGTTGGAATTGACCATGATCGTCTCATATCCCATCTCCCTGAGGGCCATCGACGCGTGGACGCAGCAGTAGTCAAACTCGATACCCTGGCCGATGCGGTTGGGGCCTCCGCCGATGATCATGATCTTTCTGGTGCTCCCCCCCCGCCCCTCGTCTTCCTCTTCATATGTCGAGTAGTAGTAGGGGGTGGATGCCTCGAATTCCGCGGCGCACGTGTCGACCAGTTTGTAGACCGGCCTGATTCCCCTGCTCTCACGCAGGGCCCTCGCCTGCAGTTCATCGATCCCGATGATCTCTCCTATCTGCCGGTCGGAAAACCCCATCTCCTTTGCCGTTCGCAGAAGGGGGGTGGGGAGGTCTCCCTGTCCGGTGTACGACTCGAGGGACCGTTCCATCTCGACCAGTTCCTTTATGTTGTTCAGAAACCAGGGGTCGATGGAAGTTACCTCGGCGATATGTTCAACGGAAACCCCCTCCTTGAGAGCGACCTTGACATAGAAGAGCCGCTCCGGGGTCGGGCGCGCGAGGCGTGCCTCCATCTGCTTTGTGTCGACCTTCTCCTCGCAGACACGGTCAAGGCCGGACAGGCCGATCTCCAGGCCGCGGAGCCCCTTCTGGAGGGCCTCCTTGAAGGTGCGGCCGATCGCCATGGTTTCCCCCACCGATTTCATCGATATCGTCAGGGTGTCTTCCACACCTGGAAATTTTTCGAAGGCAAAGCGCGGAATCTTGACGACGCAGTAATCGATGGTGGGCTCGAAGGATGCCGGCGTCTTTTGCGTGATATCGTTCGGGATCTCGTCGAGGCTGTAGCCGACGGCAAGTTTGGCCGCGATTTTGGCTATGGGGAAGCCCGTTGCCTTGGAGGCGAGGGCCGAAGAGCGGGAGACGCGGGGGTTCATCTCTATCACCACGATGCGGCCGGTCCGGGGATGAACCGCGAACTGGATGTTGGATCCCCCGGTGGCGACCCCTATCTTTCGTATGACCGCGATGGACGCGTTGCGGAGTTCCTGGTATTCCCTGTCGGTCAACGTCTGGGCCGGGGCAACCGTGATGGAATCCCCCGTGTGCACCCCCATGGGGTCGAAGTTCTCTATCGAGCAGATGATAACCACGTTGTCCGCCTGATCCCGCATGACCTCAAGTTCGAACTCCTTCCAGCCCAAAACGGATTCCTCTATGAGAATCTGATTAATCATGCTCTGTTCCATGCCGATCGAGGCGTAGTTTTCGAACTCCTCCGCATTGTAGGCAACCGCGCCGCCCGTCCCGCCGAGGGTAAAACTCGGACGTATGACAAGGGGGAACCCGATCTGACGGGCTACCTTCCATGCCTCCTCCATCGTGTTCGCCACAGCGCTCCGGGGGGTGTCCAGCCCGATCTCCGTCATTGCCTCCTTGAAGGCGTCTCTATCCTCCGCCCTGTTGATCGCCTCCAGATCCGCGCCGATCATCTCCACCTGATATGTGTCGAAAATCCCCCGCTCGGCCGCCTCGACCGCGGTGTTCAGGGCGGTCTGCCCGCCTATGGTGGCGAGTACGGCCTGGGGCCGGTGCTTTTTCACGATTTGTTCGATGACATCGGCGGTTATCGGTTCGATGTAGGTATGGTGCGCCATCTCGGGATCCGTCATGATGGTGGCAGGGTTGGAGTTGAGAAGAATAACCTCGTATCCCTCCTCGACCAGGGCCTTGCACGCCTGGGTTCCGGAATAGTCGAATTCACAGGCCTGCCCTATGATGATAGGGCCGGACCCGATGATAAGTATCTTTTTTAAATCGGTGCGTTTGGGCATACCGTCTCAGATCACTCCCATTCGATGGTGCTGGGTGGCTTTGAACTGATGTCGTACACGACGCGGTTCACGCCCGCCACTTCGTTTATTATCCGGGATGATATCCGCCCCAGGACATCGTAGGGGATGCGGGCCCAGTCTGCTGTCATGGCATCCAGGCTTGTGACGGCGCGAATCGCCACCACATTGGCGTAGGTCCGCTCATCCCCCATGACACCGACGCTCTTGACCGGCAGAAGGACGGCGAAGAACTGCCATATCTCGTGTTTTTCGTCATAGCCCTCTATCTCTTCCCGGGCGATCAGGTCCGCCTTTCTCAGTATGGCCAGGTCTTCTTCGGTGATCTCGCCTATGAGCCGTACTCCCAACCCCGGTCCGGGGAAGGGCTGACGGGTGAGGAGCTTTTCAGGCAGCCCCAGCTCCTTTCCGAGGAGGCGTACCTCGTCCTTGAACAGTTCCTTGAGCGGTTCAATCAACTCGAATTGAAGATCTTCCGGCAGCCCCCCGACGTTGTGGTGACTCTTGATCGTCGAGGAAGGCCCCCCTGATGCCGACCTGCTTTCGATGATATCCGGGTAGAGCGTGCCCTGCGCGAGAAATTTTGCCCCCTGCACATCAACCGCCGCGTCGGAAAAGACATCGATGAAGGTCTTCCCGATAATCTTCCGTTTGGTCTCGGGATCAGTGACACCCTTCAGTTCAGCAATGAATCGCTCGGCGGCGTCCACGATCCGAAAATTGAGGGGATACTCCTCGGTGAAGAGGGCGCGAACCTCTTCCACCTCTCCCTCCCGCAGGAGGCCGTTATCGACAAAGATGGCCTTCATCTGCTCTCCGATAGCGCGGTGTATCAGCGCTGCCGCGACCGAGGAATCCACGCCGCCGGAAAGGCCGCAGATCACTGTCTGATCTCCGACGAGATCTTTGATCCGCGTGACCGATTCAGTGATGAACCGGTCCATCGTCCATCCGCCCTTGCAGGAAGCGATGGTGAAGAGGAAGTTTCTGATTATGTCGAGCCCCTTCGGGGTGTGCACAACCTCCGGGTGAAATTGTATGCCGTATATCTTTCGATCGCTGTTGGCCATCGCGGCTATGGGATACGCCGAGGTGCCCGCCAGCACGCTGAATCCTTTAGGGGTCTTCGTCACATGATCCCCATGGCTCATCCAGACATTGAGGCGTGAGGGCAGGTCGGCGAAGATCCCGATCGGGGACTGCACATTTATCCGGGCGGGCCCGTACTCTCCAACCTTTCCCTTCTCCACGGTGCCTTCCATGATCCGCGCCAGGATCTGCATCCCGTAGCATATTCCCAGAACGGGGATTCCCATATCCAGAATACGCCGGTCCATTCTGGGGTGTTCGGATTCAAAGACGGAGGAGGGTCCGCCGGAGAGGATGATCGCCGTGGGGTTCATTCGCAGCATTTCATCCTGTGAGGTGTCGTGCCGCACTATCTCGCAGTACACCCCCAGCTCACGTATCCGCCGCGCGATGAGCTGGGCGTACTGTGAGCCGAAATCGAAAACAGCAATCATTTCTTTCATAGAATATCCTCTCATTAGCCTTGCATTGCTTTTACAAACTGCCCGAACAGGTGCCGGGCGTCATGCGGTCCCGGACCCGCCTCCGGGTGAAACTGTACCGAGAAGACGGGCAGGGTTTTGTGCCGAATTCCCTCCAGGGATTGATCGTTCAGGTTGATATGCGTGATCTCGATGACGTCTGTGTCAAGCGAATCGGGATCAATGCAGAACCCGTGGTTTTGAACGGTGATGTCGATCTTCCCCGTGGACATATCCTTGACCGGGTGATTCGATCCGTGGTGACCGAACTTCATTTTAAATGTCGTTCCTCCAAGGGCCAGGCCGAGGATCTGCTGGCCCAGGCATATGCCGAAGAGGGGTATCGTTCCGATCTTCAGGAGTTCGCGGACGGTATCGATCGCGTATGTTACTGCCGCTGGATCGCCGGGGCCGTTTGATAACAAAACGCCAGCTGGACCGTATGCACGTATCTCATCAACGGCGGTATGGGCCGGGACCACTATAACCGTACATTTCGCGTCGCGAAGCTGCCTCAATGTGCTGTATTTAACACCGAAGTCCAGGATTACGATGGTCGGCCCGTCCTGATCCGCAAAGGTGAAGGGCTGGTCACAGGTCACGCTCTGTACCAGATCTATCCCCGAAAGCCCCGGAGATTGTTGCGCCTTCGCGACAAGCGAAGCCGGATCGATATCCGTGGTTGAGATGACCGCCCTCATCGCGCCGGCCTCCCGGATGTGTCTTGTCAGGGCGCGCGTGTCGACCCCTTGAATTCCGATAATGTTGTTTTCCAGCAGGTAGGTGTTAAGATCTTTTTCCGACCGCCAGTTGCTGGGGGCCTCGCTCAGCTCCTTGACGACGAAGCCTTCAAGCCACAACCCCCTGGACTCGGCGTCCGCGTCGTTGACACCGTAGTTGCCGATCAGGGGATAGGTCATCGCGACGATCTGGCCCTTGTAGGAGGGGTCGGTCAGGACCTCCTGATAGCCCGTCATGCTGGTGTTGAATACCACCTCGCCGGCGCGCTCCCCCGCGGCTCCGAAGGATACCCCCTCAAAGATACGGCCGTCTTCCAATGCAAGTAATGCCTTCATTTCTGTCTGCCAAACCTCACAACCAGCACATTATGGAGAGAATTGTACTACCTTCTTGCCGTCTACCCACCCGACCCCGACTGCTTCGAGCAGACCTGCCTCCGCCAGTTGCTTGTCTGATACGGAAGACGGCGCCTCTGTCAGGGGACAGGAGGCGCTCCTGTTCTTCGGAAAGGCGATCACGTCGCGGATGGACGGAGTTCCCAGTATCATGGAGATAACCCGGTCCATGCCGATGGCGAGTCCACCGTGGGGGGGTGCCCCGTACCGCAGAGATCGCAGGAAAAATCCGAATTTTCTTTTATCTCATCTTCGGCAAGGCCCAGCGCCTGAAAGATCCTGCGTTGAATATCGATGTTGTTGATTCTAATACTCCCCCCGCCGATCTTCTCTCCATTGATCACGATATCGTAGGCGCGAGACTTGAGGGCGGCGAGCGCTTTTCTGTCGGAGGGATCGAAAACCGTCGTGTCCGGCGCCGTAAAGGGGTGGTGCGTGGAGGTGACGTTCTTGCCGTGTACCTCGAAGAGAGGAAAGTCGGTGATCCACAGCGGGGAGTAGACATCGTGGGGGATCAGGTCGAGCCGTTCGGCCATATGAAGGCGGAGCATCCCCAGTACCCTGTTGACCCGAACATGCGAGGCATCGGCGATCATGACCAGTACGTCGCCGTCCTCGGCCCCGAAACGATCTATGCTTGCCTGCTGTTCTTCTTCACTGAAGAACTGCACGATATTCGACTCCAGTTTTCCGCCGGTCATTCTCATCCAGGTCATTCCCTTTAATCTTGAAAGTATGCCAATGCGAAGTTCATTTCCGATGCCGTATGAGAAACATGCTCCCGCCGTTTTACC
>CAYXUH010000016.1:0-7139 GCA_964468685.1 uncultured Syntrophaceae bacterium
CTCCCGGCGATCGCGTGATTGTCGAAGGGGTGCAAAAGGTGAGGCCCGGTATGGCCGTGAAGATTGTCCATTTCAATGAGAACAAAGTCAAGCATGAGCCTGAGGTCAAGCCTGATATCCAGCCACAAGAAAAAACTGACGGAGGGGCGTAATGTTATCAAAATTTTTTCTGGATCGTCCGGTGTTCGCCTGGGTCATCGCCATCATCATGATGGCGGCGGGCGGGCTGGCGATCTACAACCTGCCCATATCACAGTATCCTCCCATCGCCCCGCCGACCATCTCCCTTTCTGCCATCTACCCGGGGGCCTCGGCGGAAACCGTAGAAAACAGCGTGACCCAGATCATCGAGCAGAAGATGACCGGTTTCGAGAGGATGCTCTATATATCGGCCACCAGCGATTCGGCGGGCACCTGCCGGGTCGATTTGACCTTTGAGGCCGGGACCGATCCGGACATTGCGTGGACACAGGTGCAGAATAAGCTCCAACTCGCCATGTCGAGTCTCCCCGAGGTGGTCCAGAAACAGGGGGTCAATGTCCGTAAATCCACCCGAAACTACCTGATGTTCGTGGGGATGGTCTCGGAAGACGGCAGCATGGACGGCAAAGATTTAAGGGACTACGGAAAATCCAACCTGGAGAGTGTCCTGGCCCGGGTCCCGGGCGTGGGCGAGGTAGAGGTTTTCGGTGCCGGGTATGCCATGCGCATCTGGTTCGACCCCGACAAGCTGACGGCGTACGGCCTGACGGTGCAAGAGGTGATCGCGGCACTCAGGGCGTACAACGCGGAGGTCTCCGCCGGACAATTCGGTGGAGGGCCGGCAGTGGAGGGGCAGCGTTTGAACGCTTCGATTGTCATCCAAAATATGCTCAAGACGCCCGACGAGTTCGCCGCCATTCCCCTTCGCATCAATCCCGACGGCTCCGTCGTGCGGATTAGTGATATAGGTCGTACGGAACTCGGAACCGAGTACTACGATGTCGAAACCGCCTATAACGGAATGCCTATCGGGGGGATCGCCATCCGCCAGGCCGCCGGCGCTAACGCCCTCGATACCGCCGACGCCGTCAAGGCAAAGATGGCGGAGATGGCCCCGTTCCTGCCCTCAGGGATGAAGATCGTCTACCCCATGGACAGCACTCTCTTCATCAAGGTGGCCATCAATGAGGTTGTAAAAACCCTCTTTGAGGCGATCCTTCTGGTCTTCCTTGTCATGTGGCTTTTCCTGGGCAACATACGGGCCACGCTGATTCCGACGATCGCGGTGCCGGTGGTGATCCTGGGGACCTTTGCGATGCTCGGGGTGTTCGGCTTTTCGATCAACATGCTGACCATGTTTGCCATGGTGCTGGCCATCGGCCTTCTGGTGGACGATGCTATCGTGGTGGTAGAGAACGTGGAACGGATCATGGCCGAGGAGGGGCTCCCGCCCCGGGAGGCAACAGCCAAGTCCATGGAACAGATCACCAGCGCTCTGATCGGTATCGGCCTGGTGCTCTCGGCGGTCTTCGGCCCCATGGCATTCTTTCCCGGTTCTACCGGCGTTATCTATCGCCAGTTTTCAGTGACCATCATCGCCTCTATGCTCCTGTCAGTAGTTGTGGCTCTGATCCTGACGCCGGTCCTGTGCGCCTCGCTCCTCAAGCCGGTGCGGGCGGGGCATGAACCGGCGGAAAACGCGGTCTTCTTTCTGCGCCCCTTTTTCCTGTGGTTCGATCGTACCTTCTTCGGAATCAGAGACCGATATGTGCGACTGGTACGGCATTCCCTTTCCCGGAAGGTCCGTTACCTGATCGTTTTCCTGGCGATTGTCGCGGCCATGGGGCTTCTTTTTATGCGCATGCCCACCGCCTACCTTCCTGATGAAGACCAGGGGACACTGTTCGCTCAGGTGATGCTCCCGAGCGGCTCCACGCTGGAGCAGACCAAGGCGGTCTCGAAGCAGATCGAATCCTATTTTCATGAAAACGAAAAAGAATCGGTGGTGTCTACCTTTATCCTTTCCGGCTATGGTTTTTCCGGGAGGGCGCAGAACAACGGCATGGTGTTCATCAAGCTGAAGGACTGGGAGTTCCGCGACCGGGACGAACTGAGGGTCAAGGCTATTGCTGGCCGGGCCACGAAAGCCCTTTCGAGTATACGTAGCGCCATGGTCTTTGTCTTCCCGCCTCCTGCCGTCGCTGAGCTGGGCAGCGCAAAGGGGTTCGATTTTCAACTGCTCGACCGGGGCGGTCTCGGACATAAAGCCCTCATGGAGGCTCAATACCAGCTTCTCGGCATAGCGGCACATGACCCGCGACTGACCTCTGTCCGGCCCAACAGCATGGAAGATGTGTCGGAATACCGGATCGACGTGGACTGGGAAAAGGCGGGAACCCTGGGGGTTCCCATCACCTCTATCCACAGGACGATCTCGGCGGCCTTCGGAAGCGCCTATGTCAACGATTTCATCCAGGGGGGGCGGGTGAAAAAGGTGTACGTCCAGGCGGACGCTCCCTATCGCATGCTCCCCAAGGATCTCGAAGCACTGTACGTCCGTAATGCGGCGGGGATGATGGTCCCTTTCACTTCCTTCGCCTCCAGTCGATGGACCTCTGGTTCCCCCAGGCTGGCCCGCTTCGGGGGATTTCCCTCCATCAACCTCTGGGGAGAGGCGGCGGCGGGGAGGAGCTCGGGAGAGGCCATGCAGGCGATGGAAGAGGCGGTTGAGAAACTGCCCAAGGGTATCGGGTTCGACTGGTCCGGGCTTTCCTACCAGGAAAAGATATCGAGTTCCCAGGCGCCGCTTCTGTACGCGTTCTCCATATTCGTGATTTTTTTGTGCCTGGCGGCGCTCTACGAAAGCTGGACCATCCCGATTGCGATCTTGCTGATCCTTCCGCTCGGCGTCATCGGCGGCATCATCGCGTCGAGCATGCGGGGACTGGCCAATGATGTCTATTTTCAGATCGGTCTCCTGACCACCCTGGGTCTGGCCACCAAGAATGCCATCCTGATCGTCCAGTTTGCCAAAGCCGGTCTTGAAAAAGGTATGGGACTTATCGACGCCACCCTGGAAGGGGCGAAACTGCGATTCCGTCCGATTATCATGACCTCGCTGGCCTTCGGGTTCGGGGTTCTCCCTCTTACCCTGACAACTGGTGCGGGGGCGGGAGCACAGAATGCCATCGGCACCGGTGTGCTGGGGGGGATGGTGACCGCCACCGTCCTGGTGATAATCTTTGCCCCCCTCTTCTATGTGCTGATCGAAAAGCTCTTCGGCAAACAAAGGAAGCAGAAATCAGCCGAAACAGACGCTGTAAATCCATCGAGGGATCAATGATATGAATAGAAACTTTCTTCTTCTGGGTATAATAATTTTCTTTGTGGCTGGTTGCACGCTGGCCCCGAAATACAAAAGGCCCGCGGCTCCGATTCCTGCATACTGGTCGAGCACCGCTGCCTACAGTGCTTCCGAGGTTGAAACCGAAACCTCTGTCCCCGTCGTGACGGAGATGAGGTGGCGGGAGTTCTTCACTGATGAGCGCCTTCAAAAGATCATCGAGATTGCCTTGAACAACAACCGCGATCTGCGTCTTGCGG
This sequence comes from uncultured Syntrophaceae bacterium, assembly GCA_964468685.1. Lineage (GTDB taxonomy): Bacteria > Desulfobacterota > Syntrophia > Syntrophales > UBA2210 > UBA6078. The sequence continues at coordinate 3,586 of CAYXUH010000016.1, forward strand.
CCTTGAATGTTGAGAGGGCACGGGCGCTTTACGGTATTCAGCGGGCCGAACTATTGCCGACAGTCAATGCGGTCGGAATCGGGAGCAAGGAACGTGTGCCGGCTGATCTTTCGTCCACCGGGAGCGCTGTGATCGCCGAAAAATACGGTGTTAATCTCGGCATAACTTCCTGGGAAATAGATTTCTTCGGTCGCATCCGCAGCCTGAAGGATCGGGCGCTGGAAGCATATCTCGCCACGGATCAGGCCCGCAGCAGTGCGCAAATCTCGCTGATGTCTGCGGTAGCGCAGGCGTATCTGGCCCTGGCCGCTGACCGGGAAGCACTCACCCTGGCGCAGTCCACGATGGAAACACAGAAGGCCGCCTACGATTTGACGCAGAAGAGTTATGATGTCGGAATCGCGAACGGGCTGGATCTGCGCCGGGTTCAAACGCAAGTGGATACCGCCCGCGGAGAGCTCGCCCGCTACATCCAACAGGTGGCGAAAGATAAAAACGCCTTGAATCTTTTACTTGGCTCACCGGCACCGAACACCCTGCTACCGGTTGATTTGAGCAGTGTCATGCTTCCAAGAAATATTTCTCCCCGTATGAACTCCGAGGTTCTTCTCCTCCGTCCCGATATCCTTCAGGCCGAGCACCAACTCAAGGGGGCCTATGCCAATATCGGGGCCGCTCGTGCTGCTTTCTTCCCGCGTATCTCCTTGACTTCCGGCATCGGAACTGCAAGTGCCGATCTGTCGGGGCTCTTTAAAGACGGATCGAGTACATGGAGTTTTGTACCGCGGATTACCATACCGATTTTTGATGCCCGCACGTGGTCGGCATACAGGGTGACCAAAGTAGACAGGAAAATCGCTGTGGCCCAATACGAGAAGGCAATTCAAACGGCCTTCAGAGAAGTGGCTGATACCCTTGCCGAGCGGGATACGGTGGATCAGCGGATAGCGGCGCAACAATCCCTGACCGATGCCGTTGCAAAAACCTACCACCTCTCCAATGAACGCTATACAAAGGGGATTGACAATTACCTGGGTGTTCTTTATGCGCAGAGATCCCTCTATGCGGCGAAACAGGGGCTTGTTTCGCTCCGTCTGGCCAGGCTCGCCAACCAGGTGAGACTTTACGCGGTGCTGGGCGGAGGGAATGAATAGTGGAAGCTTCTTGTTTCCGGTAACCGATCGGGGGTCGGAAATATGGCGCTTCGGACGGGCCGGAAACCGCCCCGCCCTTCACCCGCTATACCTTGTCAGAGGTAGTCTTATAGTGGTTGTAGTAGGAGAAGACCTTCTTGATATAGTAATGTGTGGCCTTGAATGGCGGTATCCCCTGATACTCTCGGACCTTCCTGCTCCCGGCGTTGTATGCCGCAAGGGCTACGCTGACGTCTCCGTCGAACCGGTCGAGGAGCTGCTTAAAATATTTGACCCCGCCATGTATGTTGTGCTCCGGATTAAAACTATCCTCCACACCAAGGGCCCTTGCCGTTGAGGGCATGAGCTGCATAAGCCCGCGCGCCCCCCTCCTGGAAACGGCATTGGGATTGTAACTCGATTCCGCCATAATGATCGCCCGGATGAGCTCGGGCTCTACCTCATAGCGATCCGATGCCTCCTGTATAATCGAATGGAACAGGAGGTCGACCCTTCCGGATGAAGAATATTTCGATGGTTGAGAGACCGCGGCTGAGGAGACTACGTTGCCGCTCGATATTTGAGAATAGTTGTAACTAATTAATATCCCTGGAGTAATTAAAAGCACGACCGTTCCGATGATGAATGCCATCCAGCACATCAAAACGGTGTGCCAGCTTAATGGCAAATCCTCGTTCATGCTAACCTCCTGTAATAACCGTACAGGTCTTTGTTGGCGGCGAGGGTAAAGGAATAGGGGTGATATGTCAAGGAAAAAATAGTGCCCTTCAAGTGGTTAAAATGAAAGGTTAATCAAATAAACGTCCGTACGGGGATGTTTTTTTGTGACAGATATTCCTTTATCTGGGCCACGGTATAGCGCTGATAATGGACCATTGAGGCGATGAGCGCCGCGTCCGCGTTTGATTTTTTGAAGACGTCATACAGGTGCCGGGGCTCTCCCGCGCCCCCGGACGCGATAACCGGGATAGAAACGGCTTCGGATACGAGAGCGGTCAGGGTGAGCTCATATCCCGCGTTCGTGCCGTCCGCGTCGATTGAGTTGAGACAGATCTCACCGGCCCCCAGGTCTTGCCCTCGCTTTGCCCACTCGATGGCGTCTATTCCCATCGGTGTCCTGCCGCCATGTATGTATACCTCATACCCGGAGGGGGTAGCCGGGGTTTCCCCCACCCTTTTCGCGTCCATCCCCAGAACGATGCACTGGTTTCCGAATGCCCTCGCCCCTTTGTAGATGAGATCGGGGTCTTCGACGGCGGCGGTATTGATGCTGATCTTTTCAGCCCCGGCGGCCAAGACGCGGTGCATATCATCCAGGGAGCGTATGCCCCCACCAACCGAGAAGGGGATGAATATTTCTTTCGCCACGCTCTCGACCACGTCTATAATGATATTCCTCTTATCGGATGAGGCGGTGATATCGTAGAAGACGAGTTCATCTACACCCTGTTCGTAGTATTCGGCCGCCATGGCAACCGGGTCGCCTATGTCGATATTCTCCTTGAATTTGATGCCCTTGGTCGTCTTCCCCTCTCTGACATCCAGGCAGATGATAATTCGTTTGCTCAGCATATCTACACCCTGCCGTTCCAGCCGCAGAAATTCTTCAGTATCTGCAGACCGTGCCGGCCGCTCTTTTCGAGGTGAAATTGGGTGGCTATGACATTATCATGGCCGATTATGGACGCAAAGGAGACCCCGTAGTCGGTCATCGCTATGATATCCTCCCGCTTTTCAGGAGTGGGGTAGTACGAGTGAACAAAGTAGAACTGCGCCCTCGTGTCCACCCCCTCGAGGAGAGGATGGGGACGTGTAATGGATATGTCGTTCCACCCCATATGCGGAATCTTGATGTCTGTCCCTTGAAACCGTTTCGCCGTGCCGGGGATAATTCCCAGGCACGGGGTGCCGCCATCCTCTTCACTTTCCCCCAGTATAATCTGTGCGCCCAGGCATATCCCGAGGAAAGGCTTTCCCTGCGCGATGATCTCGCGGATCATGCCGTCAAGGCCTTCGCGCCGTATGATCTCCATTGCCTCTCCCGCGGCGCCAACGCCCGGAAATATGACTCTCTCGGATGCACGGATCTCATCGTGCTGTTTGGTGATCTGGCACGCCACGCCGATGTGCCTCAGTGCCCGTGCGACCGACGTCAGATTTCCCGCTTCGTAATCGATAATAGCAATCATCTGTTATTCGCCGCCTTCCAGGGAGTTCATGATAGTCTCCGCGATGATATTGACTCCGTCACCCAGAAGGAATGCAATGGGGAGGGGATCGAGATACCCGTCGTTCCACGAAATGTTGTATTCGTTAATAATATCTCTGATCTGGTTGAACTTATTACCGAGGGCTGTTTTTTTCTCTGATGAGCCCAGGGTCTCCTTAAAGACCACGTGC
>CAYXUH010000016.1:7239-19622 GCA_964468685.1 uncultured Syntrophaceae bacterium
ACCGAGGGCTGTTTTTTTCTCTGATGAGCCCAGGGTCTCCTTAAAGACCACGTGCAGAAGCAGTATCTTGCCTATTAACGCATCTCCTTCGATGAGTGGGATAATAATAAGTGGCGCGTGATCGGATTTCCCGAGCCCAGCGTACATGTCCCGGGTACTCACTATCGTCTTCTTCGCGCCCCTGAGAGGGATCGCCGCCTCCGCCCGTGACTTCATACGCAGCGAGACCCCCCCTCTCTTCTCTATCGATATGGTAGTCGCCTCCGCCGGCTTTCCTTCCTCGTCAAGGCCCTCTATGGTATACAGCGTGTAGCCCCGGACGTCGGAAATGATCTTCTGCAGCCTCCCAATGGTGAGGCCACCTCTGCTGGTCAGATTGTCGGGTGAGAAGTCGAGTGTTTTCAGGAAATCGAAGATCACGCCCCGTGCGGCCTCCTCTTTTCTGCTGGTTCCTACCGTAACCGTTTTTGCCTGGTGCCGGATCGCGTCGATGGGGCGCGCCAGTTCATCGATGGCCCTGCCGAGGCAGATGTCCAGCAGGTCGAGGGGCGACGATGAAATCTGTTGTTCCCTGAAGTCCATGCGCAACTCTTCCAGGGGCAGTTTCCCGGAGGCGTATTTGAGCAGGAGCGTGATATCCGACGCCGCATCAACCCCCATGGATGAAAAGAATCCCTGGTTTCTGCGGGAATGAAAGGATGCGGAAAACGTGTCTATCAACCTGTGCAGGCCGGGGTCGGTCAGCTTTTCGACGACGAGGCCTTCCCGTGCGTCCAGTTCGTCCGTTTTTAATAACAGCTTCTTCCTGAAGTCTCGGATAAACTCCCCGTCTTCATTGATGGAGCAGGCCGCATAGTAGCCCCACAGATGTCCGGCCAGGGTGTTCAGGATGACAGATACCGGGAAGGATGCCTTCGGCACGTGAATCACCGAGTCGGCGATGCCGTCAAAGGCTCTCTCTCCCTCGTCTGCGATGACAACCACAGATGCCGCGTGGGCCTTGAAGATCGACACATCCTTGACAATATCATCGAGGACATAGTCCGCTGTCCCGGCGACGCAGGCAATGATGAGCGGTTCCGAGGAGAGATCGATATGCTTTTTGTCCTCGACGATATCCGATGAGATCGTCTTGTAACACAGTTCGCTCAGTTTGATCCGTATCTCGTCCGCGGCAACCTTGTTGGGGCCGCTCCCCACAATCGCCCAGTATCTCTTTTTCCCGGCAAGCCCGTGTGCGGCCTCCCATATATGCTCTTTTCCGGCAATCACGCGGTTCATCGCGTCGGGTGCCTGCTCGAGGCTCTCCAATACCCCGGCTGTCAGATTATCCGGCAGGGTGCCGAGGGTCTGGGCCAGATAGAGGGCCAGGATATATCCCGCAACGATCTGGGAATAAAACGCCTTCGTCGACGCCACCGACATCTCTATGTCCCGGCCGTCGCTTGTATAAAAGACGCCATCCGCCGCATGGGTAATATCGGATTGTCTCCGATTGACGATGGCGATCAGGTGCGCCCCCCGCTCCTTGGCCATGGTCACGGCTCTGTTGGTGTCGGTCGTTGTCCCGGATTGTGTTATCGCAATAGCGAGCGTGTCCTTCATGTCTTCCTTGAGACAGAATCCGCTCAATTCAGATGCCGTTTTCGCCTCGATCGCGATGCCCAGGCCCTTGATATATGATGAGAATGCCCCGGCGATCGCCGCACCCGCCACGGCCGCCGTTCCCTGTCCTATCACGAAAATATTTTGTATCTCTCCCCGCGTCAGGGCATCGTGCAACCTCCGGGGGATAATATCATCCCCCAGATTGAAGGTGACGTTCGCGCTGCCGTTTGTACGGTACTCGATACGGTATTTGCCCCGCAGGGTCTTTTTCACGGACAAGGGCGCGTCCGCGACTTCCTTCAGGAGAAAGTGGGGATACCCTTTGCGGTCGATATCCCTCGTGGTGATCTGGGCCTTTTGGATCTTTTCATCGCCGATCTCACAGGGGTGCCCGTCGTAACAGGAGGCATGTATTCCACCGCTATCCTCCAGCACATAGATCTGTCCCTTTGTTTCGGGTCTGCCGGGGATGCGTTCGTCCTCTCCATCCATTTTGATGAAGCGGGGAGTGACCTCCACCAGTCCGTATACCTCCGAAGAGAACATGTACTGGTTATCGCACAGGCCGATATAGAGCGACTGACCGCTTCCCCTCAATGCGAGGAAGACCTTCCCCGGTTCCAGGTTACTCTGCATGGCGATGGCATGGGATCCCTCAAAATCGTTCAGGGCCAGGCGGAAGGACTCCTGGAGATCAGTTCCCTCGTTGAGATATTTTTCTATCTGAAGGGCGATGATCTTGGTGTCCGTGGTCATCCGGTGGTCTATTAACTCCGTTCCATCCGCCTCAATTGATGCCCGAAGGGAGCGGTAGTTGTCTATGTCCCCGTTGAGCGCGACATGGATCGCCCAGTTGCCGGAGCCGTAGCGGGGATACTCCTTGACGGGGAGCGGAATCCCGGACGAAGAGTAAACGCCGGTGGCCAGGGTAAAATTATTCACGGGATGACAGTTTTCCACATTAATGGCACCCACGGAGGCCCAGCGTGTGTGGGCGAGAAGCGTCTCGTGTCCTGTTCCTCCGCCCATGCATGTCCTGAGTATGTCGTCCGACTGGATCCTGTCGCGCAGGTACCGGGTATTTTCACCCAGCGTTCCGGTGACGGAGGCCCGCTTGTAGGTAAAGGTCAAGAGCAGATCGGCTTCTGACGACAGGCCGGACAGGGTGATGGAGCCATTCAGCAGATCCCCGGGAGCGGTTCTCTTCAGAAAATCATCGTAGAGGCCGTCGGCCTTCAGGGTCTCTATAATGGTGTCCAGCGACGCTCTGCTCTCCGGGCAGAACGATATCTCTATCCCCGCAGAGTCCCTTCCACGGATCTCTATCCTGTCCAGCGCATTGAGGAGCAGGTTGACCCTCCAGTATATGCCGAGACCTTCTTCGGATAGAGTCTTGTATGCGGGACCCGCGAGGAGCGTGGTCTTTTCTACGTTGGCCAGGATGTCCTTTTCCAGGGCCCACGCGGCGTCCTTCAGTGCCTCAAGGGATTCGTTGATAAGCTCCATCTCCCCCGTGGAAAACCCGGCCGCGGCCTCCTCGATCAGGATATCTTCCCCTGACAGGAAAGAGCTCATTCCTTTCGACAGGGAGATAAGGTCTGAGCTTCCATTATTGGAAAAAAGTCCCACAGGTCCCTTTTTAAGGTCAAGGACGAGATCTTCCAATGAGTGCAGACGCTCGCTGCCCCCCAGATATTCCTGCGGGGCTATCGAACCGGCGAGAAGTGCCTTCAGATTGTTTTTGCGGATCTCTTTAAAGAGGGAGTTGATTGAACCGTCAGTGCGCTCTTCCCTGTGCGCTTTGATCGCGAGGATCCCGGCCAAGCCGCAGTACAAAGTCGCGCGGATCGCCGGGAAGATAATGACGGATCCCGCTGGTGCGTGACGCGGGTCACGGCCGATAACAATACGCCACCGTTTCATGCGCTGCAACACAAGCGATACATTTCCAAGTTTCAACATGGCTGGTATCCCGTGTATCTCTTTTCCCGTTAGCCTCTACCAGACTGATTCCCTTAATTCTTGTTGGTGTTATACGCTAAAGATGCCCGTATAAATTCCGTGAACAACGGATGGGGCCTTCTCGGTTTTGATTTGAATTCGGGATGGAACTGGCAGCCCAGAAACCACGGATGATCAGCGATCTCGACTATCTCAACGAGGCTCCCGTCGGGGGCGGTCCCGCTGATACGCAGTCCTCCTTTGGTAAGGACATCTGTATAGTCGTTGTTGAATTCATACCGGTGTCGATGTCGTTCGCTGATCTTCTTCTGTCCGTAAGCCTCGAACGCGAAGGAGGGTTTTTCAAGCACACAGGGGTAGGCCCCCAGTCGCATGGTTCCCCCCTTGTCGGAGATATCTCTCTGTCCGGGAAGGAAGTCGATTACAGGATACGGTGTGTTCTCGTCGAATTCAGAGCTGTTGGCTTTTTCCAGTTTACAGACATTCCGCGCGTACTCGATCACAGCCATCTGCATCCCCAGGCAGATTCCAAAGAAAGGGATTCCCTGTGTCCGTGCGTGGGTAACCGTCTGTATCATCCCCTCGATGCCCCGCTTCCCGAATCCCCCCGGCACCAGTATCCCGTCGATGCCGTCAAACTGGCTGTCGATCCCGGTTTCCTCTAACTGTTCCGAGTCGATGAACCGTAGCGTGACGCGGCAGTCACTGGGGAGGCCGCCGTGAACCAGCGCCTCATTCAGACTCTTGTAAGAATCAGTCCAGTCGACATATTTTCCCACTATGGCAATGGTCACCTCGTGAGAGGGGTTTTTCAGTTTGCGTATTACCTCTTCCCAATCATCAAGGTGCGGCTGTCCGGTCCAGATATTGAGAAGATCGACGATCTTCTGATCCACGCCTTCCTGATGGTATATGATGGGGACTTCATAGATATACTCCACATCCTTGGCGGTAAAGACCGCCCCCGGCTCCACGTTGCAGAAGAGGGATATCTTCTCCCGGATCTCTTTTGACAGGAACTCCTCCGTCCGGCACAGGAGAATGTCGGGCTGGATGCCGATCTCCCGAAGGGCCTTGACGCTGTGCTGGGTGGGTTTCGACTTTACTTCCCCGGCGGCCTTGAGGTAGGGGACCCAGGTGAGATGAATGAATATCGCGTTCTGCTTTCCCGCTTCATTCTTGAACTGCCGGATGGCCTCCAGGAAGGGGAGGCTTTCGATGTCCCCGACGGTCCCTCCGATCTCCACGATGGCGACATCGCAATCTTTTGCCGCTGCCTTGATATAATCCTTTATCTCATTGGTAATATGGGGGATTACCTGAACGGTGCCCCCCAGATACTCCCCGCGCCGCTCCTTTGATATGACCGAGAAGTATACCTGCCCCGTGGTCAGGTTGTTTTCCCTGCCGAGGTGGCTGTTGGTAAAGCGCTCGTAGTGTCCAAGGTCCAGATCGGTTTCCGTGCCGTCATCGGTCACGAAGACCTCTCCATGCTGGAAGGGGTTCATGGTGCCTGGGTCGACGTTGATGTAGGGATCCAGTTTCTGATGAGATACCGTAAGTCCCCGGCATTCGAGGATGGCCCCTATAGAAGCCGCCGCAAGACCTTTGCCGAGAGAGGAAAGCACTCCGCCGGTGATAAAGATAAATTTTGTTCGCATATATTTGTCTTCCCTTGTCTGTGTTGCCGTTAATAACCATGGGGTTCGACCTATATCATGATCCGTCGCCCCTGCCGTTTGGCACTATTCTAATTAGATTCTTTCGAGATATCAAAAACATAATCGGTTTGAATTGCTCCGCGGGGACAGATGGCGGCGCAGGTGTAGCAGAGCAGACACTTCGATTCGTCTATGGTGAATACGTCCCCATTGCGCGTTATAGCCTCCTGGGGACAATTCTCGATACATGTATCACAGAGAATACAGGTGCCGCAACTGATACACCGTTCGATAGCGCCCGCCTCGCCGCCACCTCGTGGTGGCTGTACTCCACAATAATCCCCATGGATTCGAGGGCTGTGATCGTATCGCGCCTGAGATCGCTGGCGATATCCAGTGGCGTCAGGTCAAAATATCCTCCTCGATCGAGGGGCTCGGTTCCCTCCGCATCCTTGAAATAGAAGAATTCAAGTTCCGGGCCCACATTCAGGGTATACTCCATATCCTCGGCCTTTTTAAGATTCCTCTTGAGCGCCCAGCGGGGGTCCCCCTCGTATGGGGTGCCGTCCGGTTTCGTGATATCGCAGAACATACGGGCGACATTCTCTTCCCCGCTTGCTCGCCAGGGTAGAATTACAAAGGTTTTGGGGTCGGGCATCGCCACCATGTCGCTCTCTTCGATCCTCGCTAACCCTTCGATGGATGAGCCGTCGAAACCTATGCCCTCTTCAAAGGCGAGTTCCAACTCCCGGGGCGAGATGGCGAAGCCCTTGAGAACACCGAGCACATCCGTGAACCACAGGCGGACGAACCGTACATTTTTTTCCTTTACCTGCTTCAATACGCGTTCTTTGTCTTTTCCAGCCATCTTTTCCCCCTTTCGTCCACAATGAATGTATTGGCACGCTGCTTCTCGGATACCACACAGCAACATCGGTGCCAGCCCGTGCCGTTACGGAGAAAGACAATTTATATGGTTGATATGCCTAGGTATTTTGCTGTAGGGGCCGGAAGGGAAGGAGTCCTTCCCTTTAGAATGAGCTACATATTGGTAGAAAGGAACTATTTTGGCTACTTCTATGTTCGAAATCTCTTGGGCTCGATCCCGTACTTAGTGATGCGGAGCCCCATAATCCTTTCTGTGATGCCGAGCGCCTTGGCGGCCTTTGCCATATTCCCGTGGGATGTCTTGAGGGCATCCATAATGAGGTCATGTTCCAGATGGTCCACCTCTTCCTGCAGGGTGCCGCTGAAGGATGTCCCCGAATAGTTTGACGTCTGAAGCGACGGGGGGAGGTGATAGCCGTACACGACGCCGTCGGTGCTCAGGAGCGATGCCCGTTCTATGCAGTTTTCAAGCTCCCGTACATTCCCCGGCCAGTGGTAGCTCATAAACATGTCCAGGGCATGCGTACAGATGCGCGATATCTGTTTGTTGTTGATTTTGGAGTACCGTTCCACAAAAAAATCGGCCAGGTGGGGTATATCGGTCTTCCTCTCGCGCAGTGGGGGGATATAGATGGGGAATACGTTCAGCCGGTAAAACAGGTCTTCCCTGAACTTCCCCTCTTTCATCAGGTCTTCGAGGTTGCGGTTTGTCGCCGCGATGATCCTGACATCCGTCTTGATGGGGGCATTCCCTCCTACTCTCTCAAATTCCCGTTCCTGGAGCACGCGCAGGAGGCGTATCTGCACGGTGGGAGCAAAATCCCCCACCTCGTCAAGGAATATGGTGCCCCCGGAGGCCATCTCAAAGCGACCCTTCCGCTGGGCAATCGCTCCGGTAAAGGCCCCTTTTTCGTGTCCGAAGAGTTCGCTCTCAAGGACCGTCTCAGGAAGCGCTGCGCAGTTGACCTTTATGAATGGCTTTTGGGCTCTGAGGCTGTTGTAGTGTATGGCGTTGGCGACCAGTTCCTTCCCTGTGCCGCTCTCACCCCTGATTAGGACCGTGGCCTGGCTCTTGGACACTTGCGCTATCAGCTGGTACACGTCCTGCATTGCCTTTGACTTTCCTATGATATTGGCAGGGTGAAATTTTTCCTTGAGTTCATTCTGCAGGCGAAGATTCTCTTGGATCAAGAGTTCTCGTTCCTCCTGTGTTTCTTGACGGAGACGGACGGCCTGCGCGATCATTGATGCGATCAGGGTCAAAAGTCGCATGTCTTTCTTGAGCGGGGCTGATTCATCGAAGAGGCGGTCGGCACTCAAGGTTCCGATGACCTCCCTCCCCAGCTTGATAGGCACGCAGATAAATGAGATATTCTCTTTATTGATATCTTTCCGGGAGCCGGTACGATCCAGAAAGAGTGGCTCGTCGGAGATGTGCGGCACGATAACGGCCTTGCCCGTCTCCACCACTTTCCCGGTGACGCCCTCTCCCACCTGGTATTTTCCACGCCTCTTTTCTACATCGGAAAGGCCGTGAGCTGCCTCTATATAAATTTCTCCGCTCTTCCGGTTCAGCAGCGTCAAGGTGCCGTGCGACATCCCGACACGCTCTGCCAGGGTGTTGAGCACCGGGCCGACCACTTCCCGGATCTCCATGCTGCGTCCCAGGGCCTGACTGATCTCCCACAGGAGGGACAGCTCCTCGATTTCCCTTCCTCTTAAAAGCTCCTTTGTGCTCAGGTCCTGCTTCATATTACACCTTTTTCCACAGTTGTTATTATGTCTCGCATAAAACTACCATATTGTAGGATTTGATGATCCATAAGTCAAGGTAAACCTGAAAATTGTTGAGTTACCAATATGTTGGACCTGATGACGCACCTGTACACGGGTGACAGCGACTCGACCTCGCCACACACTGCTTTGTGTCTTAGATACACAAGGATTTGTATTACATGAAACAGTGGGGATCGCGGGCTTCAAAGATATCAAGGTTCTGACCGTACATAACGGCGAGGCATCCGCCGCAGACGGGGCGGATTGAACAGGATTGGCATGCCTGGGCTTGGGTCCCGGCACGGTAACGACGGGCGGCATCGGAATCATATATATCTCCGATGCTCTGGTGGTAGATATTGCCAATGTATGAGGGAAATTTGCGGCAGGCATGGGCCTCTCCGTCGGGCAGGATGGCGATAAAGTTGAATGCCGCGCTACACCCGTAGCCGGCACACCCTCCAAAGAGTTCCTCGCCCTGTTGATGGAGAATGATGTTGGTGAGATTGTCCTTCAGGGCCATCACGGGATTAGTCTTCGCGGTCTCGACGTAGTCAATCAGAAAGGCCCTGTATTCATCACGGCTGGGGATAGCAAGCTGTGCCCCCTCTCCGACTTGGGACAATCGGTTAAAGGTAAAGCTGTCAGCCTTGTTGCGTAATATCTCGGCAAGGGGCAATACCTGATCAATATTGTCTCTGGTCAGGGTGAGCATGATGTGAGCTTGAATTCCAAGGTCACGGAGAATGGGTAAGAAGGGCATAACATTTCTGTAATTTCCATTTCCCCGGATGTAATTGTTGTATTTCTCAAGTCCCTCGAGACTGACCTGATAGAGGAACGGTTTTCGAATCTCGACTATTCGCTCAAGCTGTTCCCGTGGTGCGGGGTTGCCAAGAATGGCCGTCACGAACCCTCGTTCGGAGGCGGCCCGGTACAGATCAAAAAAATGGGGATAGAGGAGGGGGTTGCCCCCGCTAAAGGAAACCTGGCCTCGGACGTGGCGGCTCGTGCAGAAGGCCGCCAGGTCATCGAGGATGCCGATGCCCGCCTCCAGGGTGAGCGGTGATCGATTACTCCGGTCGTAGCAATGTCTGCAGTGCAGATCGCAGGCCTGGGTAATGTGCCACTGAATGGTAAAGAAGGATGATTCGATAAAGCGTTCGTCTATCTCCTGCCATGCCGGGGAATCCTCCCTGTCGCGCCGGATGAGAGAGCGCGGTTCGAGGATCAGGCCGTTTTCAACGGCCCTGTCGATGGCCCCCTCAACGGCCCCTATCGGCACTGTTCCCTCTTTTGCCACAACGCGGGGATCGATATCCTCCGTGATCATTTTGAGCACCAGGAGACCTTCATTGGTCGCGCTGCGGTATTGTACGGTCTCGTTTTTCGGGTTGTACCAGACGAGAATCTGTTCCTCGCCCCGCTTCGGCGGATCACGAGGCAGGCCATCTTTGGCGTCGATGAGGGAGGGGAGATTGTTCCATGAAGATTCGATCAGGCTGAGGGTGGGATTGATCTCACGCTGGTCGACGTCGGAGGGAATTATTTCTTTTTGCTGCACTGTCTTGGCGATGGCAGATTCAAGGCGGGCGAGCCCGGGCAGAAATTCAGGAAGCCCGGGCTCGCGAATACGCTGTGTGAGTAATGCTTCGAAGGAGCAAGCATTTTTTTCAGCTGTATGTTCCGCAACAAGTGTGTTCCATGTATCGCTGTCCAGAAACGCGCGGCATGTGGGATAGATTATTTCCAACTGTGATGTGCCGGATGGTCGCATATCTGACCTCTTACAATAATCCTGGGGGTTGAAGGAGATCACTCAATGCCCTGCCGTGTCTGTACAGGCTGTTTCAGGATTTCAGTATGGGAAAGATATCGTCAGGGAATGAGGAGGAATCACCGCCTATGTGGCTCTCTTAGCTTTGAATGGCGCTAACTGCGCCTCCTGTTTAGCTTCAACTACTTTTGGCTGGTTGTTCCGGATGGGTGCTACCTGCACCCGGTTTTTTGCCTCAACTACTATCACCGGTTTTCTCACAGCCGACAACGGAAAGGCTGGCCCCCGATAAAAGGGTAACGATGCACAGCCCAGCCAAAAACTTCTTCAAATCGTCCTTATCCATGTTTCACCTCCTTTTGGGTTGAACGATAGAAGTATTTTCTTCCTACCCCAGGCTAGAAAGAACCCAACTACTTAGTTGACCATTATTCCAAAGACGCATACCTGTGCCAATATTATTTTTTCATGGAATATGGGAAGGCAAACCTGTCCCACATGGATCTTTTGTGAGGGAGTGAAAGGACGTGGATACGGGACTTCTATACGGCGACGAACCGGTCACCGATCCGGGATACCCGTTGGTGCTGTTCCATCCTCAGGAGGTGCTTCTTGATCGTGATGAACTCCCACATGTATACCCAGGCATCCACATGATATTTCCTGCCGTATATCAGGCCCAGGCGGGCTACCTCTTCCAGCGAAAGGGGCGCGGACAGGACGGAGAGAATCTGCCGGTCCCTCTCATCGATAACCGCCAGATATCCGTCCATCCCTGCCCGGAATTCTTCCCTGCTGAGGATCCCCATTTCATGACTGGTTATGAAGAATTCGGCGTCGACGTTCTCTATCTCCCGGCACGATGAGATAAACTGATCGATATCGCCGTCAGACCCGGCATACCAGGGCCCGAAGGGTGTGAGATCCAGATCCGCCACATAGATCGCGCCGTACCGGGGAAAGTACATGCAGCTGAAACCGCCGGAGTGCCCGGGGGCGCCGATGACGTGCATCTTCGTCTTCCCGAAATCAAGAACTTCTCCCCATTTGTATTCCCCATCCAGCCGGGCGGTGGAGAGCCACCATTCGTGATTGTTCTGGGGGGAATAGGGGCTTTTCTCGGTCGTGGGGTCGGCGATCCGCTCAAGCCAGCCGTCGACCCACCCCTTCCCGTACACCTCCTCTATGCCGATGAGCGGGGGGATCGCCCTCCTGTCGCGCAGGCAGGGGGCCTCCTTTTCATTGATCAATATGCGGGAGTCGTCGAAGATATAATTGTAGGCGATATGGTCGAAATGAAAGTGCGTATTGAACACCATATCGATGCGGTGCTTTTTTTTCATTTCGGTCAGGCGCTGGAGCCCCGCCCCGGGATCGATCAGGACCTTCACGTCATCGTTTATAAAAACAGAACGGCAGTAGGGATATCGGCTGCCGTCTTCTCCCTCTATAATCTGTATCGGACCAAATTGAGATGTAATGTCTTTTCTCCTTTGCAATATCCTTTTTGACACGTCCCTGCCGCGTATCTCTGAGGGCTTATGATATACCTGTCAAAACGAGACAGGTCAACCATTTGTGGAACTATCTCGTGTCACTTTTTTATAATGGAAGTTACATCCATTTGATGGCAGGATACGTGAAAAGGCTCTCAAAAAAATATGTTCGGGAATCGTTCCTTTGCCTGCCGTGCAACACAATTGTACTATCTACTCACGCGGAGTCTTCGCTGAGCCTCACCCCCTCCAATTACATCCATGATTCAGGCCCGCTTGTTCGATATCACGGACTTCTGGCGCGCGAAACGAGTGGCTGTTTTTTTGCTACATGGTTTTCGGTGTTTAGTACAGTGAGCATGGACCGTGCGTTGTTCCGGCAGAGGTCCTGCCCCCTCGCCGGAGGGGAGAGAAGTTGCGTATGCGTAAGTTCCGTTTACATATTTACCAGGTTATGATGTTTATGTTTGCATTAACAACACAATGGTAGTATTCACTAAAATGTAATGTTCCTTAAAACTGCACGCATATCCGATTCACTCATGAATCTGATATGCGTGTTCGATCGTATATACCGCTCGATTGTGCGGTGCTAACGATTTGTTTTTGCTATATATGCAGTTCGGTATTGTAAGTATGAGGCTGCCTCGGCGCAGACAGCGTTACTGTATAGCGGTGTGCAGGCGGGAGGAGAAGTGTGGTTCCCTCTCATGCCGTGATGCAGGGAAATGGGAAAAACAAAAGAAGGGAGAGCTGAAAAATGTTGGATTTTATGAAAATGTGCGAAGAATGTAATCCTGGGGAGATAGAGTTTCTTCAGGCTGTTTCGGAGGTTGCCGAATCGGTGGCACCGGTTTTGGATAAACATCCGGAATACCGCAAGGCGAAAATTCTTGAGCGCATGGTTGAGCCTGAGAGGGTTATCATGTTTCGTGTGCCCTGGGTGGATGACAGGGGCGAGGTACAGATCAACAGGGGTTACCGGATTCAGGTAAACAGCGCGATAGGTCCCTACAAGGGTGGCTTCCGGTTTCATCCGTCGGTCAACCTGAGCATACTCAAATTTCTGGGGTTTGAGCAGGTCTTCAAGAATGCCCTGACGACCCTTCCGATGGGGGGGGCGAAAGGTGGGTCCAATTTTGATCCCAAGGGCAAGTCGGATGTTGAGGTGATGCGTTTCTGTCATAGTTTCATGTCCGAGATATTCAGGTACAT
>CAYXUH010000016.1:19722-25453 GCA_964468685.1 uncultured Syntrophaceae bacterium
GCATTCCCCTCCGCGACCCAGAATGAGGTCAACGCGAAGGACGCGAAAAATCTCGTCAGTAATGGTATCAAGTTTGTGAGTGAAGGCGCGAACATGCCGACCGTGCCTGAAGGGGTGGAGACCTTTGTCGATGCCGGGATTCTATATGCGCCCGGAAAAGCAGCGAATGCCGGCGGCGTCTCCGTCTCCGGCCTTGAAATGGCCCAGAACAGCATGCGTCTGAGCTGGACCCGCGAGGAAGTGGATGACTATCTGAAGAGGATCATGAAGAGCATCCACACCGCCTCTGTCGAGGCCGCGAATGAGTACGGCACGCCCGGCAATTACGTCAATGGTGCCAACATAGCCGGTTTCACGAAGGTCGCAGAAGCAATGATGGCCCAGGGAATCGTGTAATAGCGTAGTAGAGAGACGGTATCACCATAAGGAGGCGGCTTCCATCGACGATGGGTCCGCCGCCTTATTCTATCCACGTCCAGTTTCACCCCCGACATATATAAGAAGATAGAGGAATCTTCAAATCGCTACGGCCTGCCGCGTATCTGAGAGGCCCCTGTGATAGACCTGCGAATATTGGACAGGTTAATCATCAGTCGCATTATTGTGTGAATCTTTTTTATGCTGGAAATTCCATCCGTCCGGTGGCAAAATGCACAGAGAGGTTCTCCAAAAAATGTGTCAGGGCATGTGACGGAGAAGATGCCCTGGGGTGTCTGCGCATCGAAAGGAAGGCAGGGAGAAAATGAAGGAGAAGATTGTACGGAGCCATCCGGGGACTGAATTCTACACGGACGAAGGGTGTTTTATCCTTGAACTGTCGAATCTAACGGAAGACGAGGCCGTTTCCATAGCGCGTGCGCGAGTGGAAACGGGGATTACCACGAAGCTCCACCGCCTGCGGGGCGTGACGGAGCGGTACCTGGTCCTTAAAGGGGAGGGCTATGTGGAGGTGGGCGATCTGCCGCCCGAGGAGCTCGGCCGCGGGGACGTTGTCCTGATCCCTCCCGACTGTCCGCAGCGGATCACGAATACCGGGGAGGAGGATCTGCTCTTCCTAGCCATCTGCACACCGCGCTTTACCCCCGATATCTATGAGGAGATAGGAGAGACGTCGGAGCAGTAAACGAGGGCACCTCCGGATAGGAAGTAAACAAAGATAGTGTCGGCATGAAACGCGCACTCCTTGGACAGGGACGTGTGCCATCGCGGCGTATGATCAGGAGGCGATGGAATCGGCTCCTGGGGGTCAAACGGAAAATCCTGTTTAAAAGTTTCAAAAATGCACGAACACAGTATCCGAATAGCCCATGTGGAGAGTGTACGAAAAAGTCTTAAGATAGGGCGCGTGTTTTTGGCTCAGTTTAAATCAGTTTTTCTAGAAAAATATGTTTTGGTCCTAACACATTACTGCCACGATGAATCATTCTATCATGCTAAAAACGGCTAAAAATAGACATACGAGAGAAAGATCAGGGGGAACAGCTGGAAACATAAAAAACTCCATTAGAACACCTCAAATACTTGGTAGGCTATACAAACAGTCGGGAGTCAGGATCTCATAAAAATGCCCGGAGCTGGGAGGCTGGCCGGGCAGGCGATAATACAATTATTGACTATCGTTCCGTTTAGCCGAGCCCCCTTACATCATATCACTCCCTTTGTCAAATAAATTCGGCTTGGCGAAAAGCAAAAAGATGGGCCTGGGGCAAAGACAATACACATTCTTATTGTTAAAATATGACAATATGTGACAAAGTAGGGACACTCTCCATATTTGTATGTGGGGTGTCACGGAGCGGTAAGCGAGAGCACCTCGATACGTGAAACTGGCAAGAGGATTACTTGATACAAAATTGTAGGAATTGGGCATTATAATCAACAGAATTGTTTTTAACAGAGACGATTCTGAAGAGTGCTCTGACCGTAACTAGCCTATAATATTATAAATAAAACATTGGTACACCTCTTGCTCTGTCTCCCAGAGAGAACAAGACTCTGTTACCATATCTCAAACAATGAGATATGGTATGCAATGAAAGGGGAAAAGTATGGACGTAACAGAAATTTTTGGTTCTAATGTTTTTAACAATAAGGAGATGAAGCAGCGCCTGCCCGAGGAGATCTACAAGGCCCTGATGGAAAGCATTGAAGACGGTACCCCGTTGCGTCCCGACATCGCCGACGTGGTCGCCAACGCCATGAAGGATTGGGCGATTGAGAAGGGCGCAACTCATTATACGCACTGGTTTCAGCCCCTGACCGGGTTTACCGCCGAGAAGCATGACTCCTTTATCTCCATGGCCGCGGACGGCGGCAGCACCATGGAATTTTCCGGCAAGCAGTTGATCCAGGGTGAACCGGATGCATCGTCCTTCCCCAGCGGCGGGCTGCGCGCCACCTTCGAAGCCAGAGGCTACACGGCCTGGGACTGCACCTCCCCCGCGTTTTTGAAGACCGATGAAAGCGGCAATGTGACCCTGACCATTCCGACGGCCTTCTATTCCTACCATGGAGAGGCCCTCGACAAGAAGACCCCCCTCCTGCGCTCCATGGTATCCGTCTCCAAACAGGCCCTGCGGGTGTTAAAGGCTATGGGGAATACCACCGCCACAAAGGTTATCTCCACGGTGGGTCCCGAGCAGGAATACTTCCTGGTGGACAAAGCTTTTTATGAGGAGAGAATCGACCTGATGCTGACCGGCAGAACGATCTTCGGCGCCCCCGCGCCCAAGGGTCAGGAGCTGGATGACCAGTATTTCGGCGCCATCAAGGACCGGGTCTCCGATTACATGTGGAATCTGAATAACGAACTCTGGAAGATGGGTATTACCTCCAAGACCCAGCATAACGAGGTTGCGCCGGCGCAGTACGAGATGGCCCCCCTGTACACAACCACGAACATCGCGACCGACCATAACCAGCTGGTCATGGAGACCATGCAGAAGGTCGCGCTTCGGCACGATCTGGTCTGCCTGCTCCATGAAAAACCCTATGCCGGCATCAATGGTTCGGGCAAGCACAACAACTGGTCTCTTGCCACGAGCGACGGTGTCAATCTGCTGAAGCCGGGGCGTACGGCCAGTGAAAATGTCCAGTTCCTCATTTTGCTGAGCGCCATGATCAAGGCCGTCGACACCCACGCCGATATCCTGAGGGCCACCTGCGCCAGCGCCGGAAACGATCACCGTCTGGGCGCCAACGAAGCCCCTCCGGCCATCATATCCATCTTCATGGGGGACGAGTTGACGGGAATCCTGGAAAATATTGCAACAGGTAAGAAAAACGGTTCGAAAGACGCGCAATTCATTAATGTCGGTGTCGATACGTTGCCCAAGTTTCCGAAGGACAATACCGACCGCAATCGGACCTCCCCCTTCGCCTTTACCGGGGATAAGTTCGAGTTCCGGACGGTGGGTTCGGCCCAGTCGATTGCCGGGGTGAATGTCGCGTTGAACACCATCGCGGCCGAAGCCCTCGACGAGATCGCCACCCGTCTTGAAAAGGCCAGGGATACGAACGCCGAAGTGACAGCGATCATCAAGGAGATCTACAAGAAGCACGGTCGAATTCTCTTCAACGGCGACAACTATACCGACGCCTGGCTGAAAGAGGCCGAAAAGCGGGGCCTGCCCAACGCGGGCAACACCGTGGATGCCTTGAAGGCCTTTGTAACCCCGAGAGCCCTCAATCTCTTCGAAAAGTATGAGGTCCTTTCAGACAAGGAACTGCATTCCCGCTTCGAGATCTATGTCGAGAAGTATGCCATGCAGATCAACATTGAAGCCATGACAGCTATCGACATGGTCAAGAAACAGTTTCTCCCCGCAGGGATCGACTATGCGACCCTCCTGGCCGATTCCACTGCCAGCCTTAGGAGCGCGTCTATTCCCGCGCCGGTCCAGGAAGATCTCCTGAAAAAGGTCAGCGCTCTCCTGGCCTCCGCTTACAAAAACCTGGCGACGCTGGAAGCGTCGGTGGCAAAGGCGCAGAAGATCGACGATACCGTCAAACAGGCCGAAACCTACCGGGATAAAGTCATTCCGGCCATGCAGGCCCTGCGCGGTGATATCGACGCACTGGAAATGCTGGTGCCCGCAGATATGTGGCCCGTACCGACGTACGCCGAGCTGCTCTTCAAACTATAACCATCGGAACCTGCATACAGTCAAAAGGGCCGGTTTTTCGAAACCGGCCCTTTTTTTGAGGTGAGGCTTGCTGTTTGAAATCATACCACTTGAAGGTGATAATCTTTTTCCCGAAATAATCTCAGACAGGCATCTGTGACATCAGTATCGTAAAGGGTTCCTCTATTCTTCTCGATTTCTTCCAGAGCCGCGTCAATGCCCAGGGCCAGACGATAGGGGCGATGGGAGGCCATGGCTTCCACCACGTCGGCCACAGCCAGAACTCGAGCTTCCATGAGAATGGCATCCCCCTTCATGTTTCTCGGATAGCCCGAACCATCCATTCGCTCATGGTGTTGGAAAACAATCTCCGCCAGGGGCCAGGAGGATTCTATATCCTTCAAGATATCGTACCCCTTACCAGGGTGTTCTTTAATCAAGGAAAACTCAAGCTCAGACAGTTTTGCGGGTTTAGACAATATTTCCGCTGGGATGGCTAGCTTGCCGATGTCATGGACGGACCCTGCGATCTCAATCCCCTCGATTGTATTCTGAGGTAATCCCATCTCCTCGGCAATAGCGCGGGCAAGGTCCGCGGAACGGGTCTGGTGACCGGCGGTACGAGGATCTCTTGCCTCCATAGTGGATATCATGACCTGAATGGTGGCCCTAAGCGCTTTCCGGAGATTTGTAAGGGTTTTCATCAAGCCTTCTTCTGCTTCTTTGCGCTCGGTGATGTCACGCGACAAACCATAAATCCCAATCAAGTCTCCGTTATTGTCACGGATACCTCGGATGTTCGTTTCAAGGCTTTTTATAGAACCGTCCTTGTGATAATAATCCAACACCACGGTCTTAGAACGGTCCGGATCAGTATCTTCTGCTTTTTCTCGTCCTAGTTCCTCAGCCAGTACCTTACAAACCAGCTGCAGCTGTTGGGGGGGTATTTGTTCTTCGACCCTTTGAGATCTCCTTTCCTCGGGGGTAAAACCCAAGGTTCTTTCGATGGAAGGGCTGACATACGTTGTTCGCAAATCCATATCGACCGTAAATGCTACATCAGCCAAGTGTTCTGAGAGAAATCGGAATTTCGCTTCGCTCTCCCGCAACGCCTCTTCTGTACGCTTGGACTCCGCTACTGACTGTTCCAACTCACGAATTCTCTGCTCTAAGGTGGACACATCTTCAATCGGTTCGGGAGTATTCCTTAACGCATCTTTCATCTGAAGCCTCTCTGTATGGCAACCGGTCGCCAGCTGACTAGTATAAGATGTGATATCTGCTACCGGATATTCAATGGGATGTCAAACGGAATGTCTGGCGACAGGGAGGATTTAGAGAAATGAGGGGCTCGATCCTGTTTTTATGGGAAAGACAGGAGAGCCAGGAAAGAAATAGGAAAGCGCCCCTCATTCTCCTTATTACTACGGCAATTAAACATATCAAATGTCATGCCGGACCCCGATCCGGCATCCAGGCCAATTCTGGATTCCGGCTTTCGCCGGAATGACGGCTTTGACATATATTGTTGCCGGAGTAATAATAGAAGGGCGCTGTTGTCTCTATTTAATACAGCCGCAGCACACTAGTAAGATTTTCTGAATTTT
>CAYXUH010000017.1:0-25069 GCA_964468685.1 uncultured Syntrophaceae bacterium
CTGCGACATCCTGCTCCCAAAGCAGGCGCGCTGCCAGGCTGCGCTACGCCCCGACTGAAAAACTACGGATTATGTATCTTCTCCCTACAGCCTTTCTTTGAGTTTGGCAAAGGCTATTCCCCGGTGGCTGATCCTGTTTTTTATCTCAGGATCAATCTCGGCGACCGTCTTGCCGTATTCCGGCACAATAAAGACGGGATCATAGCCAAAGCCCTCGCTTCCGGAGGGTCCCAAACTTATAGTTCCCTTCAATTTGCCTTCGAAGGTTTCAAATGTTCCATCTGTCCGATACAATACCAGTAAGCACCGGAAGGCTGCCCCTCTTTTCTCCCCGGGAACGCCCTCCATCTCCTCCAGGAGCTTATGGATATTTTGTTCGTCTGTCGCTTCCGCCCCTGAGTATCTCGCCGAATGAATACCGGGCGCCCCTCCAAGGCAATCTACCTCTAATCCCGAATCGTCGGCGATGACGGTCCTGCCGGTATATTCGGATACAGCGCGGGCCTTTTTCAGGGCATTTTCAAGAAACGTCTGGCCATCCTCTATGATGGAGGGGGCATCGGGATAGTTATGAAGCGAAAGGAGGTCAACATTCTTTCCTGCAAGCAATGCCTTAAGCTCTCTTATTTTCCCCTTGTTTTTTGAGGCGAAAATAATTTTGTTATTCACAATCTCTGCCATAACATCTCAATTGCTGAAAGAATACCGGGACAACGCAGATATTCACAATTCTCCGAGGATCTCTTTCTGCCTTTTTGTAAGGTTGGAGATCCCCGCTGTCGCGACGTTGATCATCCTGTCCAGCAGATCCCGACTAAAGGGCTCCGCTTCGGCGGTCCCCTGAATCTCGACAATCCCCCCGCTCCCGGTCATGACAAAATTCATATCCACATCGGCGGTTGAATCTTCTGCGTAATCAAGATCAAGCAGTACCTCGCCGTCGACAATCCCGACGCTGATCGCGGCTATGGAATCCTTTACGGGAAGCACCTCTATTGCGCCCTGTTCCCTCAGTCGCCGAAGTGCATCCGCCAGTGCTATAAATGCTCCGGTTATGGACGCGGTCCGCGTCCCTCCATCGGCCTGAACCACATCGCAGTCAATATAGATTGTTCGTTCCCCAAAGGCGGTCATATCGGTCACAGCCCGAAGCGACCGTCCTATCAACCGCTGGATCTCGTGTGTCCTCCCCTTGATTTTGCCGCTCGATGACTCGCGTGTATTTCTCGAGGACGTGGACGCGGGGAGCATGGCATATTCCGCCGTCAGCCACCCCTTCCCCGAATTTTTCAAAAAAGCAGGAACCCTGTCTTCCAGTGAGGCTGTACATATCACCCGTGTATTGCCCATCTCTATGAGCACCGACCCCTTCGCGCTTGGCAGAAAATCTCTGGTTATTGTTATCTGCCGCATCTCATCCCATCTGCGGCTATTAGCCCGCATCATGATGCCCCACCGGTTAAAAAATATTCCTTTACGCTTCTGGTCAACGCACCCGCGACAGATTCCTGAACCTTTGTATCTCTCAATTTTTTCCGGTCCTCCAGGTTTGTGGCAAAAACCACCTCCAACAGAATGGCCGGGATTGTGAGAGACTGCAGGAGATGTACCGGTGCCTCCCTCAGGCCCCTTCCCTTTCGCGGGAAGACCCCTTCCATGTTTTTCTGGACCATTTGGGCAAGCAGGACGCTGTTGTTCAGACGCCTGGTTTGCTCCATATCTTTCAGTATCTCTCCGGAGTCGTCCTTTTCAGCGAATGGAATCGTGGCGCCAAGATAGTAGATCTCATACCCCTCGGCCTTCTGTCCGAAACCGGCGTTGACATGGAGACTGATACATATATCCGCATTCGATTCCTCAAGAATCTTTCTTCGCTGGGCCAGAGAGACATCCCTGTCATCCAAACGCGTGAGTCGGACCTTTATATCATCCGTATTGGATAGATTTTTTTCCACAAGCTTCGCAATGGCGAGAGTTACATCCTTTTCGTGGACAGTTCGAGACAATTTCACCCCGGCATCTTTGCCCCCGTGGGCCGGGTCTATCACCAGCACGTGTTCCGCCGCGACCGCGGACAAGGGGAAAACAAGCCATATCAAAACGATCAGCGCCCGCACTATGTTTTTCATTAATCCCGTAATCATTATCTCCCCACTCACAAAAGTTATTGCGCGAATCTAGTACAGCAATTTAGTGCCGGGTGTCAACATTTTCACGCAATTTGTTCCTTCCTCCACCGTTGAAGGGTTCTGTTACTCTTTCAACCGACAAAACGCTCTTCAGCTTTTTGAGTTCTGAGATAATCAGGTTGAGTTGTTTCAAACTTTTTATGTCTAGTTGAAAGTTGCAGATTGCAGAACTTCCCGGGGTCGTATCGATATTGACATATGTCATATTTACTCCCAAAGAAGAGATGGTACTGCTCAATTCGGACGAAAGCCCCTTTTTATCTTTGCAAATTGCCCTGATGCCAACAGCGAAGGTCTGTTTTGGATCAACATTCCACTGTGCCGCAATGATCCTCTCAGTTTCCATCTCTTGTATCCGTCGGCAGTTCGACACATGGATGGTTATGCCCCTCCCCCTCGTCACGCAGCCGACGATATCATCCCCGGGAAGAGGACTACAACACTTGGCAAATCTCACCATGATATTATCAATACCCGTGATGGATATACCCGCGTCTGACGGGGCTTTTTTGAATCGGTCTTTAACCCTCTCCAGGATTCCTTTTTTTTCTTCTTCCTCCTCCTCTTCGTGCAACAAATGATTGGTCACATGTTTTGCCGAAAGTTTTCCGTACCCGATAAGAGCCAGCATGTCATTCACGGTGGACAGAGAAGAATCCTCCAGGATAGCGCTGAATTCGTTGGTCTTGACCAACTGACTAAACTTCAAATGATGCCGTTTGAGCTCTTTTTCGAGGATCTCTCTCCCCAGAGCGATACTCTTTTCACGCTCCTCCGTCTTGATCCACTGTTTTATCTTGGACACGGCCCGTGAGGTCACCGCATATTTCAACCAGTCTTTGCTGGGATAATGACCGACCTGGGTCATTACATCGACAGTATCGCCGTTTTGAAGCTTATATTTCAGGGGAACAATCGTCCTGTTCACCTTTGCCCCTATGCATTGGGTACCCACATCGGTATGGATGCTGTAGGCGAAATCGATCGGCGTGGCACCCTTTGGAAATGATTTTACGTCCCCCTTCGGCGTAAAGACATAGACCTCGTCCGGATAGAGGGCCAGTTTCAGACTCTTCATGAATTCCCGGGCGTCTTTGTGCTCACTCTGCATATTGAGCAATTCTCTAAGATTGTTGATTTGGTCTTCGTCCTCTGTGGAAAAGGCCCTCCCCTCCTTGTATCTCCAATGGGCTGCGATCCCTTTCTCCGCCCACTCGTCCATCTCTTTTGTCCGGATCTGTATCTCCACCCTTTCCCCATAAGGACCGATAACAGTCGTATGCAGGGAACGGTAGTTGTTCGCCTTAGGCATCGCTATGTAGTCCTTGAAACGTCCGGGGACGGGCTTCCAGAGGGCGTGAATAATGCTGAGCACCTCGTAGCACTTCCTTTCCTCATCAGAATCAAGGATTACCCGGAACGCGGTAAGGTCGTACACCTCATCGAAATTGATACGCTGTTCATGCATCTTCTTGAAGATGCTGTAAAAATGTTTGGCTCTACCCCGAACTTCTCCCTTCAGGCCGAAATCCTCCAACTGATTGTGAATGATATTCATTACCTCTTCCACGTAGCGGTTGCGCTCTTCTTCTTTTTTATCGACCCGCTCCATGAGTTCATAATATCCATCTGGATTGAGGTATTTCAGCGAGAGATCCTCCAACTCATCCTTTATCCAGTTTATTCCCAGGCGTGTGGCCAGAGGGGCGTATACCTCAAGGGTTTCCTGCGCTATAAACATTTGTCTGTCTGCGGGCTGAAAATCAAGCGTGCGCATGTTGTGAAGCCGGTCAGCCAGTTTTACGAGGAGTATCCGGATATCGGCGGACATGGCCAGTATCATCTTCCTGAAATTCTCCGCCTGGCGTTCCAACTGGTCTCCAAAGGTTATCTTGCTTATCTTGGTCAGACCATCGACAAGAAAGGCAACATCCTTGCCAAAGGCACCCTCTACCTGTTCAACGGTGGCCAATGTGTCTTCGACGGCGTCATGGAGGAGACAGGTGATCAGAGTCGCGACATCAAGTCTCATCTCAACCAGCATCCCGGTCACCTCCAGGGGATGGATGAGATAAGGTTCTCCCGATAGGCGCAACTGTCCCTGGTGCACGGATGCTGAAAAGATATAGGCCTTTTCTATCATCTCAATGTCTTTCTGAGAAAGATACTGCTGGCCTTTTTCCAATATGTCGGTTATTCGTATCATCCGATGCTACCATCTACCCTGATGTCTCGCCCTATCATGCGCACTCCAGGTCGTCATTTATCGTGTTTCTTTCCACATTTGGAGCATGAGGGTCCAATCCCTTTGAACCCTCTGCTATTAATTATAGATAACGGTTAACTAGAACTAATCGGGAGATGATCCCTTATCGTTTTTGTTATAAAGTCGCTGACTGTCTCAATCGGTATCTTTTCAACCTCTCCGGATTTTCGGAATTTCACCTCTACCCTCCCCTCTGCAAGGCCTTTCGAGCCTATCGTAACCCTGAGGGGTATGCCTATCAGGTCGGCATCCTTGAATTTGACACCCGCCCGTTCATCTCTGTCATCGAGGATGACTTCTACCCCATCTGCGATAAAGCGCTCGTACAGCTCTTCCGCGGCCGTGGAGATCTGTTCATCTTTCATGTTAACCGGGGTGATTATCACGTGGAAAGGCGCGATCGACAGGGGCCATATGATGCCATCTTCGTCATGGCTCTGCTCGATGCAGGCGGCGGCCGTCCTTCCGATACCGATTCCGTAACACCCCATGATCATGTGCTTTTCTTTCCCATCCTTATCAAGGAAGGTGGCGTTCATAGCCTTGCTGTACTTGACGCCGAGTTTGAATACGTGCCCCACTTCGATACCCCTGACAATCCTGATCTCTCCCCCGCAGCGCGGGCACCGGTCTCCTTCCCGTATGGTTCTCAGATCGGCGTACTCGGTTATATTGAAATCCCGCGTGCTGTTGCAGTTTTTTATGTGGTAATCTTCCCGGTTACCCCCCACAACAAAACTCTCCATACCGAGGAGGGAATAATCGGCGATAATTCGGCACTTAATTCCTATGGGCCCGGCAAATCCCCGGGGAGAGCCCGTTACCTCCAAGATGGTGTCATCCATCGCGAGTTCAAGCGAGTCGCACGCAAGGTAATTCTTCAGTTTTATCTCATTTATCTCCTCATCACCTCTAACCAGCGCAGCCACAGGCTTGTCATCGCACATAAATATCATCGTTTTTACAACATCACGGGGCCCTACACCGAGAAACGCGCACACCTCTTCGATGGTTCTCACATCGGGTGTGTGGACCTCCTCGGATGGCGGGTATTCCGCGTCCGGATCTGCCTCTTCCTTCGGCCGGGGACACTCGGCCTTTTCAAGATTTGCGGCATACTCGCATGCGGTACAATGGACCATCGCGTCCTCTCCCGCCTCGGCGGTGACCATAAATTCGTGGGAAAAACTTCCCCCTATGTTACCGCTGTCCGCCTCCACCGGTCTGAAGTGTAATCCGCACCGCGTGAATATCCGGTTATAGGCATCGAACATCTTCCGGTAACTTTCCTCCACACCCTCTTCAGTGGCGTCGAAGCTGTAGGCATCCTTCATACCGAACTCCCTGGATCTCATGATACCGAACCGCGGTCGTATCTCATCACGGAACTTCGTCTGAATTTGATAGAGATTCCGGGGAAGTTGCCGGTATGTCTGTATCTCATCGCGCACCAGCGCGGTTATAACCTCTTCATGCGTCGGCCCGATGCAGTAATCCCGGTTGTGCCTGTCTCTGACCCTGAGCAGCTCTTTCCCGTACATATTCCACCGTCCCGACTCCATCCAGAGTTCGGCCGGCTGTACGGCGGGCAGAAAGACCTCCTGGGCACCAGCCCGGTTCATCTCTTCGCGCACGATCTGTTCCACCTTTCTGATCACGCGATACCCCAGGGGCAGATATGAATATATTCCTCCAGCCAGTTTCCGTATCATTCCCGCCCGTAGCATCAATTGGTGGCTCTGAATCTCCGCATCGGAAGGCGTCTCCTTCATGGTTGGCAGAAACATCTCTGAATAACGCATTATTCCTCCTTAATTCGTATAAAATTTGACAGGATCAACAGGACATTCAGGATTAAAAACGACTTTGTCAATCCTCATTCAATCTTCTTTCTACTCCTTACTCCTTACTCCTTACTCCTTACTCCTTACTCCTTACCCTTTTCTTCGAGCATGGCATGAATCTCATCCATCAGGACATCTGCAAACTCTTCTTCTCGTATCTTCCGTATGACCTTACCTTTCTTAAAAAGAAGCCCCGTGTGACGCCCCCCTGCGATGCCAATATCGGCCTCTACGGCTTCTCCCGGCCCATTGACCACACACCCCATAAGCGCAACCTTAAAGTAATCCTTTATTCCTGAAAGTCTGCCTTCGACCTCTTCGACCAGGCGAAAGAGATCTATCTCGCACCGTCCGCAGGTGGGGCAGGACACGATATCGGGGCCAACCCTGCGGATGTTCAAGGCCCTCAGTATGCCGTACGCGACGCCGACCTCCGCGACGGGATCGCCCGATATGGAAACCCGTATGGTATCACCGATTCCCTCATTCAGGAGAACCCCGATACCGATGGATGACTTGACAGCCGAATTGACAAGGCTTCCTGCCTCGGTCACACCGAGGTGCAGGGGATAATCGGTGGCCTCAGAGATCGCCCGGTTCGCCTCTATCATGGTGGTGACATCGGATGCCTTGACGGACAGTTTGATAGCGTGAAAATCCATCTCTTCAAAGAATCGGATATTCCTCAGGGCGCTTTCAACAAGTGCGGACGCCGTCGGGGCTCCGTGGCTGGCAAGGATATCTTTCTCGAGTGAACCCGAATTGATCCCGATGCGAATGGAGACTCCCCTCTCTTTTGCCTCACGAATGACCTGTCCTACCTTATCTTTTCCGATATTTCCCGGGTTTATCCGGATACAATCTGCGCCGTTTCTGATGGCGCCGAGGGCAAGCCGGTGGTCGAAATGTATGTCAGCGACCAGGGGGATCTTTATGCTCTCCTTGATCTCGGCAAGCGCGCGGGCCGCCTCCTCATCGGGGACGGCTACCCTCACAATCTCGCATCCCGCGTCGGTCAGTCTTTCGATCTGGGCAACCGTCGCCTCTACATCTCTCGTGTCGGTGCAAGTCATCGACTGAACGGCAATGGGGGCATCGTCTCCTATGGTAACCGAACCGACAGAGACTGATCTCGTCTTTTTTCTAGTTTTGCTCATGGTCTTCTCAAGAAAGTTTCGGCGCCCGACAACAGGCGCCATCTCTTCGCATTTATAACACGAACACTACCGAAGGGCAATGAGCGAATGTAGGTAACCCCGGGAAAGTGCGCCTTTTCGAGGGATGGAATCGGGTTGACTTATCCGGCCGGGGAACATAGAATCGACCGGCAAACAAGGGGGAAAGAATCATGCTTGCCCGCTTTTCACTCTACGGTTTCCTGAAAAACCAGCGGTATTATGAACCGTTCATGATACTCCTCTTTCTCGAAAGGGGCTTTTCCTTCACCCAGATAGGCATCCTGGTGGCCTTCCGGGAGATCTGGATCAATCTCTTTGAAGTCCCCAGCGGCGCGCTGGCCGATATGTACGGCCGCCGCAGATGCATGATCCTCTCCTTTACCTCCTACATCATTGCATTCGCCCTTTTCGGTTCTGTCAGGATATATGCCTATTTCTTCGTTGCCATGTTTTTCTTCGCCATCGGCGAGGCCTTTCGGACCGGTACCCACAAGGCCATGATATTCACCTGGCTCCGTCTCCAGGATCGCCTGGACGAAAAGACGCGCGTCTACGGTTTCACCCGATCGTGGTCTCAACTGGGCTCCGCCTTTTCGGTCATTATCGCCGCCCTCTTCGTCATAGTTACCGAGAGCTATTCCGCAGTCTTCTATCTCTCGATAGCGCCGTACATCCTCGGTATTGTCAATTTCATGCAGTATCCTCCTGAGCTGGAGGGAAAGATTCAGGGGAAGGTCACCCTGCGCGGTGTCTTTGACAATCTGTGGTCCACGCTGAAGATGTTGCTGCGGATACGGCACCTGCGCCGTCTGATCCTCGAATCGATGGCATTTGAGGGGGTATTCAACGCGGCCAAGGACTATCTCCAACCGGTTATCAAGGGAATGGCCCTGGCTCTCCCCCTCTTCGTGTATATGGAAGATACCCGTCGCGGCGCGATCATTGTCGGAGTTGTCTATTTTATCCTCCATCTGTTGTCGGCCTGGGCGAGCCGTAAATCGCACAGGATCACACAGCACGCGGGGGGTGAGGAGCAGGGGGCCGTGAACATCTGGAAGAGCTCCCTTGTGATCTATTTCCTCCTGGCACTGATATTGTACATGAAATGGTATTACCTTGCAATTATTGGATTTATACTCCTATACGTCATGCAGAACCTGTGGAGACCGATACTCATCAGCCGCTTTGACGCGTACGCAAGCGAGACACACGGGGCAACGGTACTCTCCATCGAGAGTCAGGCAAAATCCGCTTCAACGGCGCTCGTGGCTCCCATCCTCGGCATCGCTGTCGATTTCGTAACCACAGGCGGGTTTGGAGGGGGGTTCTGGCCGGTCGCCGCTGCGGGCGCACTGGTTGCGCTTATTGTTCTGAGCACTAACGGCAGATCCGACTGACGATATGACCCGGCGTCCCATCTCTCCTGTCAGGCATATTCCGGGAGATCCATCTCCTCCGCATTGACGATACTCGGCGCCGCCCTGGGAGGATCGTCCCCCAGGAAGGGGAAACTGCTTTCCCCCTTCCACGCCGGATATCCTATCAGGATTCCCGCAACGTTTCTCGCCGCAAGGATGGCCATGCCCTCTCTCGTCCAGCCTGTCGCCGACCCGAGATGAGGAACCATGACTACATTGTCAAGCGCGCTCAGACCCGGTTTCAGGTCAGGTTCATCCTCAAAGACATCGAGCCCCGCCCGAAAGTCCGGGTTATTTCGGCAGTGATCCACAAGGGCCTCCTCATCGATCAACGGTCCCCTGCTCGCGTTAACCAGGATCGCATGTTTCTTCATCCGTTTTAGACGATCTGCATTGATCATATGGCGTGTACTTGTATCGAGCACCGGATGCAGACTCAAAACATCCGCAGACCGAAGCACTTCATCGACGCTCTGAGCACGCTTGCATATCACCCGCTTCTCTCCGCGCGATACCAGGAAATCAGCGTAGGCGGCTATATCGTCTTCCAGGGCACTGTTTCTGAGCAGATCATAATAGAGGAGGTCCATCTTGAACCCCTCGACCATCATGCGCGCGTAGGCGGCGCCGATGCGGCCCGCGCCGATAATGCCGACCGTCTTCCGAGAGAGAAGTTCCCCGAGAAAAAGGGTCGGGAGCCAGCCCTTGAATTTCCCTTCGCGTACAAATGTATCAGCCTCCACCACCCGCCTCGCCGCCGAAAATGTCAGCGCTACGGCCATCTCAGCGGTGGTCTCGGTCAAGACACCCGGGGTGTTCCCCACACAGATCCCGTGCTGCGTCGCGGCATTGACATCTACATTGTTATACCCAACGGCATAATTGCTGTATACCGTTCCACCGGCATCCCCCAGGGCGGAGAAGAGCTCATCCCCCCAGCCCTCTGTCAGCTGTCCTATGGCCCCCGAACACCGGTCGCCTATTAGTAAAACGATCTCTTTAATACTTGGAATTTCCGGTGACGTGCGAACATCCACCCTGCAGCCGGCCTGCGTGAGGATCTTCAGCCACCCCTCTCCCGGCAACTGTCTGGTGACAATCACGCGCCTGTCACCCCCGGGATTATGCACCGTGCACGTTTGATCCTTCGGCATAAGCCTCCCCCTTCACGTTGATTTCTTATGGATATTGTGGTGCAAAGGGGATACAAATGTCAACTGCTTGTTTGCAATCTCTCAGCCAGATCCTCTTTATCCGTTCCTGCGACCCGATCCACACGAAAACAATACCTGTTGGAGATATCCCAGAGGTATGGTAGAATAAAAAAACTTTCGCAGGCAGGTTATAGACTATTTGGAAAAAAACTCCCATCAAGACGTCTCTGTCAGTAAGATACACTTCCCGGACAACGACAAGTTGAAGGTGCTGCTCGGAGAGCAGGACAAGAATCGAAAGGTTGTTGAAAAACTGGGACGGGTAAGGCTCAACGCCAGAGGATCAACTGTTTCCATATCCGGGAACGCGCATGACTGCGAGCTTGCCAGGAACCTCCTGTCTCAGCTGTATGGCATCATCGAGAAGGGCTACCCGGTCTACCCCAATGACATCGATTATGCGCATCGAATACTTTCACGGAACGGCTCTGCCGATCTGGAGGCAATATTCCTCGACACCATCTTCATATCATCAAAGAAGAAGGTGATCACACCGAAGAGCGTGGCACAGAAATCGTATATAGATTCAATCAGGAAATTCGATATCGTTTTCGGAATAGGCCCCGCGGGAACCGGTAAGACCTACCTCGCCATGGCCATGGCCGTTGCGGCACTCCTCGAAAAGAGCGTGAGCAGGATAATACTCACACGCCCCGCCGTAGAGGCGGGTGAACGACTGGGATTTCTCCCGGGGGATCTCTCGGAAAAGGTCAATCCCTACCTGAGACCGGTATATGACGCCCTCTACGACATGATGGATTTCGGAAGGGCATCCGCGTTGATCAGCAAGGGGATCATCGAAGTGGCCCCCCTCGCGTTCATGAGGGGAAGAACCTTGAATGATTCGTTCGTCATCCTGGATGAGGCACAGAACACCTCCTCTGAACAGATGAAAATGTTCCTGACGAGACTCGGCTTCGACTCAAAGGCCGTCATAACCGGAGATGTGACCCAGACAGACCTCCCCCCCGATAAGGTATCAGGTCTGATAGAGGTAGAAGGTCTCTTGAAGGGGGTCGAGGATATTCGGTTTGTTTACTTTTCAGAGATAGATGTGGTAAGACACCGCCTGGTTCAGGAGATTATACGGGCGTACAATCATCTCGGTAGCAAGAAATCGACGGCAGACGGCGTGTAATTGTCACAAAAAATCTATGGCCATAAAAAAACCCCCTCAAAATGGCACAGCCAACGGAGATGCAGGGATCAGATTGATCGATCGGATCCTCAGCGAGGCTTTCTCCTGGAAGTCCGGCATAGCAGTTGGTGTAGCCCTGATCCTGACCCTTACCCTCTATCCCCAGATCCTTCGTATCGCCCCTCCTGAATATAAAGTGGGAACAATTATCACAAAGGATATACAGGCTGACCGTGGTTTCCTTGTGATTGACAGGGCGGCAACCGAGCAGAAAAGGGCAACTGCCGTCGGAAACACACGGTATATCTACGACTATGACAGTGACATGCCCGCAAAGATCGGGATAGCTCTGTCAAAAGCATTCCTCGCCACAGGAGAGTATATAAGGGAAAATCCCGGTGCGTCTGGCACAGAAAAGACATCCGCCAGGAAGGCGAAAAAGGTCTTCGAAGATATCTCGGAGATACCCCTGACCGATGGCGAATTCAAGACGCTTGCCAGACGCGGGTTTCCTATCGATCTGTGCAATACTATCGTACAACTTGTTTATTACACGTACAACACCGGCCTGATCGGCAATAGAGACGGCCTGAATCTTCACCGGGACAAGGGCATAACGATACGAGAGATACGAAATCAGGAAGAGAGAGATCTGGATGACCTGTCATCGATACGTGATGCGGTAAAGATACAGGACCTTATCCGTAAAAACGCGAAGGTGTTATTCGAAGATAAAAAGCACGACGGCATCGTGCTGTCACTATCGCAAAAGGCCGTAAAGCCAAATCTCACCTTCGCCAAAAACACGACAGAAACAAGAAAACAAACCGTCTCCGACGAGGTAAAACCGGCATTATATGAGGTCCAGAAGAATGAAATGATCATCCGGGAGGGAGAAAAGATAACACCCGCGGATATGGATAAACTCGACGCCTTCTATAAGGGACAAGAGGGAAGCCGGTTTGTCAGTATCTCCGTATTTTCGGGAATCTTTCTTACCATAGTGCTCCTGTCCGTTATTTTCTACCGCATGTCCAGCTCGCGGTTCCGTTCGTCAAGAACGGTGCTCACGGATATCCTGTTCATGGGCATCGTAGTAATCCTCCAGGTGGTTCTGGTAAAAGTAGGCATATTCATATGTGATTCCGTAGGGCTGAGCTATAAGCTTATCCCGGCATCCGTCTGTATCTATGCCATACCATTCACCATGGGTACCATGCTCGTTGCAATCCTTATCGGCAGGAATGAAGGCCTGATCTTCTCCGTGTTCTCTTCCCTTGTGGGGGCCTTTCTGTTTGAAGACAAGACAGCAATATTCCTGCTTTCACTTGTGGGGAGCGCGGTCGCGGCACACTATATCATCCGTTGTGAACGGCGTTCGGCCTTTCTCAAGATCGGGCTGGTGGTAGGGGTGATTAATATGGGGATCATACTCTGCCTTTCCCTGCTTGCCGGCAACCTCTTCGCGATTGAGACGCTGATCCGGCTGATGATGGGAATCCTGGGAGGCACCTTATCGGGTTTTATTGTCTCCGGCCTTGTTCCTCTCTTTGAATCCCTGTTCGGCTATACAACGGACATAAAGCTCCTGGAACTGGCCAACCTGAATCAACCGGTATTTCAGGAATTGCTCATGGTGGCACCCGGGACATATCATCACAGCGTTATCGTGGCGTCTCTGGTGGAGGCGGCCGCTGAAGAAATCGGCGCAAATGCCATGCTGGCCAAGGTAAGCGCTTATTATCATGACGTCGGGAAGATGAAAAAGCCCCTTTACTTTATAGAAAATCAGCCCAACTGGAAGAACCGCCACGATGATCTTTCTCCTCAAATGAGCAGCCTCGTTATTATTTCTCATGTCAAGGACGGGTGCGAGCTGGCACGGGAACACAACCTCGGAAAGGCAATAACGGATATTATACGGCAGCATCACGGAACAAGTCTCGTAAGCTATTTTCACGAAAAGGCAAAGAAGGAGAGCAAGGTCTCGGGCCAGTCAATCCTGGAGGGGGATTTTCGATATCCCGGCCCGAAGCCTCAAAAGAAAGAGGCGGGGCTTGTCCTTCTCGGGGACATCATAGAGGCATCATCACGGACACTGACGAACCCAACCCCCGCACGGATAAAAAACCTTGTCAACAACAGAATACAGCAGGTGGTGGAAGAGGGGCAGCTTGATGACTCTGATCTGACCTTTCGTGATCTGAGAAAGATCGGCGAGACCTTTACCAGGATACTCACCGGCATATTTCACCGGAGGATAGAGTATCAGCAACCCTCCCCCAAATAAAACCGTATGAAAATTCTAACAACCAACAATCAAACCACCGTGGATATAGATCTTCTGCGGGCCAAACGCTCATTGGGCACCATCATGAAGACCCTTGGGAAGGAAGACCGGGAGGTCAGTCTGGTCTTCGTGGATGATGAGGGCATTACAGAAATTAACCGGCAGTATCTGGGAAGGGACTACCCCACAAATGTTATCGCGTTCGCCATGAATGAGGGGGAATTCGGCGATATCAATCCCTCCGTCCTCGGGGATATCGTCATATCAACGGAGACGGCCCTGCGGGACGCAAGAGCCGGAGACCTTCCTCCCGAAGACGAACTTGACTACCTGATGATCCATGGCATTCTCCACCTCCTGGGATACGACCATGAACACCCGGCAGAAGCCGCAGAGATGGGGAAAAAGGAAAGAGAGGTCTTCTTTGCACTGAAAAAATACCACCTGGAGTAGAAGACCTTAAAGAGAGATAAACGCATCGCCCCCTAAAACTACTTTATTATTAAAACCTTGCCCGGATGGATAAGAGCATTCCTTCGGAGTTTGTTCAGTGTAAGAAGTTTGTTGAAGCCGATTTTGTTTCGTTCCGCTATTGTGGAGAGAGTATCCCCTTTTCTCACAACATAGGTCGTTGATGATGATGCCGTACCCGCCGCAGCACTCCCCCGTATCTTGATAACCTGACCGATGCTGAGGTCATTTCTCCGGAGGCCATTCAACGCCTTTATCTCTGAGATGGTTGTCCGGAAGCGCTTTGCAATGAGCCAGAGTGAATCCCCCTTCTTCACGCTGTATGTCTCCACATCGCCCCCTTTGACTGTGGGGGGGCGTCGTTTTTCCGTGTAGACATAGCCGCGGGAGGGTATTTTGATCCACCTGCCCGCCCTGATGCGATGTTTACTGGTAAGGTGGTTCGCCGCCCGTATCGCATTGACCGAACTTTTGTATCTCCGCGCAAGGACGGAGAGGGTATCGCCTTTTTTTATCTTATAGCGTATATACCGTGCACCGCCAGGTTTCTTCGCCTTTGAAACCTTTTCAATGATCAGGGCAAACTTTTCTTCCATACCTGCCGGGATCTTGAGTTCATAGGTGTTCGGGGTCGTTTTATAGCGAAGCTCCGAGTTGAGAACATACAAATCCTCTGGCGGCACATCAAGCTTTTGTGCCACCTCTTTGAGCCTGACACTCTTTTCCGTCTTAACCGTATCGAAGGGTACGGGCATCATTTGCTCTCGGTTCAGATCAATACCGTATTTCTCAGGGTTCTTGATCATGTGAACTGTAGCGAGGAAGCGTGGAACGTAGTTCGATGTCTCCGAGGGGAGTTGACGATAAAGATCCCAGAAATTGTCGAGGTAATTCATCTGCTGCCGTGATATAGCCTTGAGAACCCTCCCCTCTCCACAGTTATACGCGGCCAGGACCGTCAGCCAGTCTCCGAATATCCCGTGGAGCTCCTTCAGATAGGCTATGGCCGCCCGGGTCGATTTCTCAGGGTCCATGCGCTCATCGATCCACAGATCACGTTTGAGCCCGTATCTGTAGCCGGTTGAAGGTATTATCTGCCAGAGACCGAGGGCCCTGGCCTTTGATAGTGCCCGTATCTTAAATCCGCTTTCAACAAGCGGGAGCCAGGAAAGCTCCTCCGGGAGTCCCGCCTCCTTGAGTTGCTTCAGTATCATCGGACGATATCTGCCCGATCGCGTATACGAGGAGAGAAAGAATCTTTGTTCGCCCCGCTGAAAACGCTTTATCGCCCTCTCGACATCTTCATTCATGACAAGAGGGATCTCACTCTGGTATCCCGCGGCAACATGGGCTCTCGATGTATAGATCTCGACAACCTTCTTGGCTATCATGACCCGCAGGTCATCCTTTTGCCAGGCAATCTCAGGGTCACCATTGACATCCAGCACAAGGGAATAGGCCTCATCGAGAAGCTTCAGGGCCTTATCCGGCTCCCCCTTTTCCCAGAGAAGCTGGGACTGTTCTAGAAAATCAAGGGCCTCATCCATGATTGCCTGTTGGTTGTTCTGGGTGTGATTTTTTCCATTCATATCTTCAGGAACAGAGGGTTCCGTATCGAAAGAGGGAGAGTTCTCCTGAAGGACTTCCTGGACCGGTTCAGGCGCGCGACCTTTCTGAGACGTCTGAGGAGGCTGAGGATTCTCATCCGTCTGCACTACAGGCGCCTTGTTCGGCTGATCAGGGACGGGCGAAAAGATAGATTCATGCGACGGGACGCACGAAGACAAAAACGCGGCAAGAAAGGCCGTTACCATAAGCCTCTTTAATACAAACATGCAATGACCCTCCCCAAAAACGGCATAAAACATATCCCCCCTTTATCGTTGTATGCCGATGTTTCGATTGTTCATCGAAAGATGCAGGCAGTAAGCAGGGCCGGAAAATTCGGCCGCTGCCCGCAATCAGCTTATCAGATACGCCTCTATAAAGTCGTCTATGTCGCCATCCAGGACCCTGTCTACATTCCCCACTTCCCTGTTTGTCCTGTGGTCCTTCACCATCTTATAGGGATGAAGAATATAAGAGCGTATCTGGCTTCCCCAGGCTATCTTCTTCTTTGTCTTATTGACCTCGTCCTGCCCCTCGGCCTTCTTGCGAAGCTCCTCTTCATAGAGACGTGATTTCAAAACCTTCATGGCCATGGCCTTGTTTTTGTGCTGAGACCTCTCATTCTGGCACTGTACAACGATTCCTGTCGGTATATGGGTAATCCTGACAGCGGAATCGGTCTTGTTGACATGCTGCCCTCCGGCTCCGCTGGATCGGTAGGTATCTATCCGCAAGTCGCTGTCATTAATCTCAATATCTATATCGTCAGAGACCTCCGGATATACAAAGACCGACGCAAATGACGTGTGTCTTCTCTTGCCGGTATCAAAGGGGGATATGCGCACAAGCCTGTGTATCCCGACCTCTGCCTTGGCGTATCCGTATGCGTATCTTCCCTCCACCATCATGGTCACACTTTTAACGCCCGCCTCGTCACCCGGCTGGTGGTCAATAATCTTCGTTTCAAAACCCTTCCGCTCGGACCATCTCAGATACATGCGCAGGATCATCTGCGCCCAGTCCTGGGCTTCTGTGCCTCCGGCTCCGGCATGAATTGTCATAATGGCGTTGCCCGGATCCTCTTCACTGCCCAGCATCATCCTGAATTCATCATTCCTGACAGAAGATTCGAGGGAGGCAATATCTCTTTCGACCTCCTCCAGGGCACTTTCATCATCCTCATCGCGCGCCATCTCAAAGAGCATCTCCAGGTCCTGGAGGGCATTATTCAGATCGTTCCATCCCTGTACCGATTCCTCCGCCCTGCTCTTTTCCTTTGTTATCTCCCTGGCAGTTGCGGGGTCGTTCCAGAAGCCCTTTTTGAGGGTCTGTTTCTCCAACTGCCCTATCTTTTCTTCATTGGCATCTATGTCAAAGACAGCCCCTGAGGTTGTCTATTCTCTTCTTTAGGTCCTGTATCTTTTCGGAAATATCTGCAATCATCTGTCATTCCTCCTCAAGGAAACTAGAAAGCCCATTAGCAGAAACCCGATACAGAAACAAGCAAATATGTTGCCGTATCGTGAATAAAGGGTGCGGTGGTGAGTGAACTTTACCGTGCCGCTTAAAACCTTTCTCTCAAATAGACCTGTCCTCGATACAATCTCACCAGCCGTGTTCACGATGGCGCTTATCCCGGTGTTTGCGGCCCGTATCATGTAGATTCGATTTTCTATTGCCCGGAAGATCGCCATCGTCAAATGCTGATAAGGGGCGGAGGTGTTTCCATACCAGGCGTCATTGGTTATATTGACGAGAAGCCCCGCGCCCTTCCTACGGTATTCACGGCTGATTTCGGGGAATATCCCCTCATAGCAGATAAGGGTTCCTATCTTGTCACTACCCATCGCAAGGGGCGCAATCTCATCACCCGGCCTGAAATCCCCGGCACCCACAACCAGCTTGTCGATAAAGAAAAGGATCCTGCGAAGGGGGACATATTCGCCGAAGGGGACCAGATGTACCTTGTCATATCTCCCCGAGACGGACCCGTCCGGAGACAGCAGGTAGGCGCTGTTGTGAAAAGAGATGTTTTTTCCTTCCCTCTCGTAGGCTGGGGATCCGAATAAAAGCCAGGCTCCTTCCTGTCGTGCTACATTGATAACACCTCTGGACCGTTCATCATAGTTCTGAAAGTAGAATGGCGCTGCCGTTTCGGGCCAGACGATCAACGACACGTTCCTCCTTGAGGCATCGGTGGAGAGTTGCCGATATATGTCCATGGTTTCCGCCTGGAACTGCGGGTTCCACTTGACGGACTGGTCAATATTCCCCTGGACAAGCAGAACATGAATGGAATCAAGGCCCTCTTCAGCCCCTTTCAGGGTATCAATTCGGTACATCCCATACCCAAAAACCAGCAGGATCAGAGCCACTCCGGCAATGATCTCGGGCAGGGGCAGCTTCCTTTTTTCGCCGGGCGAGGGAGACAGGCCGATCATACAGTCATAGAAAACGCAGTTCAAAAGGACTATCAGGAAGGTTATACCGTATGGTCCCGTTATGTCGGCGATCTGTATCAGGGAGAGGTATCCATGCTGCGAATAGGCGAGGTCTTCCCACGGAAACCCGGAAAAGAGATGGGCCTTCAGGTATTCGAGGGAGGTCCAGAGAAGGGGCGCCATCAGCACCATCCTCATACCCCTTCTCTTGAAATAGACAACGCCCACACAGAAGAGCGCCGGATAGAGACTCAGGTACATGACCAGAAGAAGCATGACCGAAACGCCGGCATAGAGGGGAAGTTGCCCATAGCGTACGACAACGAACACGATCCAGTATACCAGACCGACATTATACGCAAGACCCGCAACAAATCCCGTACGAAACGCGCCCGGAAGGTCTGCATCTCTGATGGCGTAAAGGAGCGGTACCAGCGCGATCCATATGAGAAAACCCAGGTCAGCTTTGGGAAAAGACAGACATACAAGGAGTCCGGAGGTCAGAGAAAGTAACAGCTCTTTTTTATTCATCGTGCGCGCGCGTCTTTTTCTTTTTGGTGCCCACCGCCGGATCCCCGGTTCTTCGGATTCGCACCTTTTTTATGCTTCTCTCATCGGCCGCTTCAATCGTGATTCTGAGGTCTCCATGGGTAATGGTCTCACCCGTAACGGGAATCTTCTTGATAAGGTAGAATATAAATCCTCCCAGAGTCTCGAATTGTCCTTCGGGAACAGTTATGCCGAAATAGTCTTCAAACTCCTCTATATCGACCCTGCTGTCCACCAGAACCTCACCACCGGGAAGTTTTGTGAAGGGATTCTCATCGACGTCATGTTCGTCATGGATCTCACCGACTATCTCTTCTATCAGATCCTCCAGAGTCACAAGACCGGAGGTCCCGCCATACTCATCAATAACTATAGCCATATGAGATTTTTTTTCTTTAAGTTCGTGCAGAAGGAGGTGGATATTTTTGGTCTCCGGTATGTAATAGGTTTTTCTGAGGATCGAGGTGAGGTCCTCCCTCTGGAAGGGTTTCGACCAGAACCTCAGCAGGTCCTTCACATTCAGTATCCCCATGATATTGTCGATATTATCATTGTAGAGGGGCATCCTCGTGTGCCCCTGTTTCAGAATGAGGGCTAATATGTCCTCTATGGTTGAGGTGCCGCTGATGGCGACTATCTCAGTCCGGGGTACCATCACCTCCCTGGCCACTGTCTCGCGCAGCTCAAGGATGCTCTGAATCATCTCACCAGACTGCCTGTCGATGAGGCCATCCTCTTCGCCTGAATCGATAATGGATTGTATCTTACCCTCCAATACCGCCAGACCCCTCTTCCCGGCCAATGCCGGAAAGAGCATGCGGATCCATCTTCTTATTCTCTCAGGAAAAATGTTTTGTCCCCCCATTCGGTTGATATTCGAAAGCACCAAAGGGCGTATTCCTACAACCCCCTCAGGAATTCAGGCCTGAGCACCTTTTTGTTCGAGGATTCTACAACTTGTCGTATCAGGCTCACCGTTTCATCCTTTTCCTGAGGCATCCTGGCGCGTATTGGCAGATAGTTCGAGGCATGATTCGAGGTAAAGAAACAGTCGGTAAAATCGGATTGTGCTACCATAACCCCCAGTTCTTCAAGAAATCCAAACTTGTCGGGCAGTTCGAATCTCCCCGATACCTGCTCTTCATACAGAGCAGTACCCGGAACGACCATCACGGTAAGCGCCCCCACATAATCGGGGTCGATCTCTGTCAGTACCCGGGCCGTATCCCGGGCATGTTCAATGCTCCGTGTTTTCCCTCCGATCCCCAGGAGTACCGTCACTGAAAGCGTGATGCCGGCTTCCTTGATCTTTCGACCCGCTTCCACCGTCTGGCGGGAGGTCGCCCCCTTGCGTATTGCCTGGAGGATATCGTCATTCCCCGTCTCCATACCCAGATACGCTATCTTTACACCCAGATCTCGCAGCTGCGCGAGCTCTTCAGGTGTCTTACGCAAGATGCTCTTCGTGTTCGCGTAAAGTCCTATTCGCTTTACGCCCTTGATATGCGTGTTGATGGATTCAAGAACAGGCACCAGCTTTCTCATGGGGAGAATCAGCGCATCACCATCGCAAAGGAAGATTTTTTCTATACGCCCGTATCCCGATGCCTCTATGATATCTTCCTCAATCTCATCAAAGGTCTTGATCCTGAATTTTTCTCCTTTGTAGGTCGGGCAAAATGTACACTTGTTGTGTGAGCAACCAACACTTATCTGCAACAGAAGGCTCCTCGCCTCACTCGGTGGCCTTATTACCATTCCTTCATATTTCATTAGTCCCTTTCGTATCCCTCCTCTAAAATATATAAGGGTCTTCTCCCGATTAGTTGATTCAAAGGGTTCAAGGATTCAGGGGATTGAGTGCTTTGTAATTTTCTAAACAAAGCCGACAGGACCCGTACCAAACCTTTAAATATTTATAATTCTTAAGCATTTAAATTGAATCCTCAACATCTTAAATCCTTATGATCCTACCAACGATTTTGGAGATGTTCCTGAGAATTATTTGTATAATACGTCCGGGGAAAAGGCAAGGTACAAAAGTTTTTGAAGAGAGCCGGTTTACCTACGGGATATATGTGTTAAAAGATTAAAATCATGTGATTTTAGAAGTAATTAAGACACTTTTTCCTTGACGGGTGATACAATATGGGTATAGATTTTCGCGAATAGGTGCCGTGAGGGGGACATTGCGCCCGTTAATTTCAAAAAAGGGGGATGGGGGTCTTGGCAAGTGGAATCGTAAAGTGGTTTAATGAGAAGAAGGGCTTCGGGTTTATTCAGCAGGAGGATGGTCAGGATTTATTCGTACATTATTCTTCGATCAACATGGACGGGTTCAAGACGCTTATCGAAGGAGACGAAGTGATTTTTGAGGTGGAGGAGACTGACCGCGGGTTTCAGGCAAAGAATGTCACGAGACCTTAGGGTAATAACGGCTTAATTCAAACAGGCATCACAGATAGTATATCTCTGTACCAATACTTGCAGCTAATCGCGTAGAAGGATTGGTGTGCCAAAAAGGGGACGGGCTGCTTTAGGCAAGTTGCTGTGCTTGAGTGGTGTTGTCCCCTGACTGTTTCAAGGAAGGAAAATTATATACTAGTGGTCAAATCTCTAAATGATTTAAACTCGGAAGAAAGCGGTTTCGTGTCCGAAATCAGGGGTGGGCAGGGACTGGTCAACCGCCTGAACGCTTTGGGAATCAGGACCGGGAAAAAGATAACCAAGATAAGTTCCATGTTGCTACGTGGGCCTGTTACGATTCGGGTAGACAGGGCAAAAGTGGCCATCGGGTTCGGTATGGCCGCCAAGATATTTGTTGAAGTGGACGAGCGGACATGATGAAGATCCTGCTCATGGGCAACCCGAATGTCGGCAAAAGTGTCATCTTTTCCCGGCTCACCGGGGTGCGTGTGGTATCTTCCAATTATCCGGGGACAACGGTCAGCTATACAAGTGGTTTCATGAAGATAGACGGTCGACAGGTTGAAATCATCGATGTCCCCGGCACGTATACCCTTGAACCCACCTGTGAAGCGGAAAAGATTGCCGCTGAAATGCTCAAAACGGGCGACATTGTCATCAATGTCGTTGACGCAACAAACCTCGAAAGAAATCTCTATCTGACGCTGCAGTTGATGGAGATGAAGATCCCCATGATAGTCGCATTGAATCTGTGGGATGACACACGACATCGCGGGATAGAGATCAATCTGGAAAAATTGAGAGATAGGCTCGGAGTGCCCGTTATTCCCACATCCGGTCTGAACGGTGAGGGGATCAAGGAATTGGTAACCCATATCCCCCAGGCCGTCCCCCCCTCCTCTCAGATGAGAAGTCGCGACGAACGATGGTCTCTGATAGGCAGCATAACAGATCAGGTACAGCAGATATCACACCGACATCACAAATGGTTTGAGCGTCTGGAGGACGCCAGTGTAAAACCCAAGACGGGAATATTTATCGCCGCGATAGTCTTGACGGGTTCTTTTATGGCGATACGGTTCATAGGTGAATTCCTGATAAACCATCTGTTCGATCCCCTGTTTCATTCCCTCTGGCTACCGGTATTGATGAAACTGAGCACGCTCATGGGAAAGAGCGGTCTGGCACATGATGTTGTTGTGGGCAAACTGATGAACGGGGAGATTAATTTTGTCGAGTCCTTCGGACTGCTCAGCAGTGGTTTGTATGTTCCCTTCGCCATGGTACTCCCCTATATCATATCATTCTATCTGATCCTGGGAATCCTTGAAGATACGGGGTATCTGCCACGCCTGGCGGTACTTCTTGACACCACCATGCACAAGATCGGTCTGCACGGTTTTGCCATTATACCGACCCTGCTGGGATTCGGATGCAACGTACCGGCTGTCATGGCAACGCGCGTCCTCGAGAGCAGAAGGGAACGGTTCATAGCGGCAACCCTGGTATGCATAGCCATACCGTGCGCCTCCGCACAGGCAATGATATTCGGCCTGGTTGGGAAATACGGCGGACAGTATGTGGCCCTTGTTTATGGAACCCTCCTTGCCGTGTGGATTATCCTCGGGGTAATTCTCAATTATCTGCTCAAAGGGTTCAGCCCCGAACTCCTTATCGAAATTCCCCCCTACCGTATCCCTCCCTGGCGTGCGATCATACAGAAGCTATGGGGGAGGACACGCGGTTTTCTTATGGAGGCCGTTCCCATAATTCTAGCCGCCGTTCTAGTTATCAACATACTGTTTGTCCTTGGGATATTTGACTATATAGCCGCTTTCACCGCACC
Organism: uncultured Syntrophaceae bacterium; assembly: GCA_964468685.1. Classification (GTDB taxonomy): domain Bacteria; phylum Desulfobacterota; class Syntrophia; order Syntrophales; family UBA2210; genus UBA6078. The sequence goes on from CAYXUH010000017.1 coordinate 22,880, forward strand.
TGTCATAACGGGTATCTTGGGCCTTCCCGAAGAATCGGTGACGGCAGTTGTTATCGGCCTGCTTCGCAAGGATGCCGCTCTCGGTATGCTCGCACTGTCGGTAATGACAGCAAAACAGATGGTTATCGGCAGTGTTGTCCTGACCATGTTTTTCCCCTGCATCGCCACGTTTGTTGTCCTGCTCAGAGAGCTCGGCCTGAAGGATTTTCTGAAATCGGCCGCCATAATGCTCGTATCCTCCATTGCGGTCGGTGGCATATTGAACGCCATCCTGTAGTTAACCGAGGGAATCCCTATTCCTCCATAACCGCCATGCCATGGAACTACCCCCCCCTCCCCCGACAATTATGTCGGTCTTCGATCAAGGCTTCCCCATACGATCATGCCGTTTTTACGTTATTTTCACCGTACTCCGTTTTATTTCGACATTTTGTTCCCCCGCTTCGCACAGGCAAGAGAGCAACCACAGACGTCTCATCGATAAACATACTGATATCACAGCTATTTAGAGAATATTAGTCATTTTGTCCTTGATGGCACACAAATTGCTTTTTTGAGTGGACAAGCAAAAGACATCTTCCGGTTCAAGCTTAAACCCTACACGAGCCGATCACGGCGCCTAGCCCCCCTTCTGATCGGCACATAACCTCCTTACCGGGAAGCCTAAAGGCTTCCCGGTTCTTTTATTATCCCTTCCAACACCCTTACGCTCGTAACAGAAAAAACCAAGACTGCGGCACAATCTCACACCTATCGTTGACTGTGGTGAAGAACTCGTCATGATCGATTCGGGCGCGGGGAAGACTTCGCACCTCCTCGTAGAGCATATAGAGGGCCTGGGGCTGGACCCTGAAGACCTGTCGACGCTGATTCTCACCCATTGTCATATAGATCACATCGGTTCGGCACCCTATTTTATAGAGAGATACGGCTGTACGATGATCACCCATGATCTGGATGCGAAAACCGTGGAAAGCGGCGATCCGGTAGCGACCGGCGCCAATCTGTACGGAACAACCTTTCCTCCGACACACATAGACACACGGCTTACCGGTGAAGAGGGGATCCTCTCCTTTGGAGGGAAGCAAATCCACTGGATACATACCCCGGGGCATACACCCGGCTCACTGAGTCTCTACTGCGACCGGGGGGACAAACGCATCTTATTCGGGCAGGACATACATGGTCCGTTTATTCCAAGTTTTGGTTCCGATATCGGCGCGTGGAAGCAATCCATGATGAAACTGCTCGATCTGGAGGCCGACATCCTCTGCGAAGGACATTTCGGGATCTTCCGTTCGAAGGAACGGGTCAGATCGTACATCATGGACTATTTGACACGCTACTGAAGACGGCGACCCCACCTTACAGCCACCCCATGAACACCACGAACCTTCTTTTCTGTAAAAACAACCTGGCATTTTCTTTTCCTATCTGCTAGAAGAGTTTTCGTAAGGGATGGGTTTCTATGCGAATACCAGCGCGACAGGAGTGTTATCGTATCATGCATGCGATGGAGATGATGGATCATATCGTGGCCCATTCTCTTCAGGTCTGCCGCGTAGCCCTCTTTCTCTCCGGTTCACTGGAGACGAATCTCAACCCGGATCTCGTCCAGGCGGCCGCACTGCTCCACGACATCACCAAAACGAGAGGTATACAGACTCATGAAAATCACGCGCAGACTGGAAAGCAGACCCTCATAGACCTGGGGTACCCAGAGGTTGGAGCCATTATCGGACAGCATGTCCTCCTGGACGAGTATTTTGTCTCGGACACTCCGACGGAAGCGGAGATAGTCAATTACGCCGACAAACGGGTGGTTCATGATAAGGTGGCAACGCTCGCGCAACGGATAGAGTATATACTAGGGCGATATGGAACAGAACCGGAGCGCAGGGGATATATCCACATCCTCGAAAAAAAGACAAAAGATCTGGAGGACCACCTGTTTCGTTTCTGCCCCTTTTCTCCCACAGAGTTGGAAACTCTCCTTGGACCAGACACCTGTTCCTCAGATTTTTCAGACTACAGCAGAATAAATAACATGGGCACGGCCGCCATAAGACATTAGTTGGTTTTTTATGGGACAACTACACTCAAAACCCTTGACAAAACGGGACCGGGGGCATTAGTAAGTTAGGAATTATTTTCTGCGTTTTTCTGGCAGAAAATAATTTTGTTAACGCA
>CAYXUH010000018.1:0-24644 GCA_964468685.1 uncultured Syntrophaceae bacterium
GCGAAGACGCGGCGGGGGTCAAAGCGGTCGCACAACATCCCCCAGACATACTTTGCGATGGCCCCGATACATGCCGTGGCCGCCATCATCCCCATTGCCGTCATATCGTCGAATCCGACATCGACAAACCGCGGTTTGAGCTGCGACATAATCGAACCCACACTTGTCAGGGCCAGCCCCAGGGAAAGCCCCAGCTTCCAGAATGTCCCCGTCCCGATCAGACGGCGAAGCGGCCAAGGCTCTTTTCTTACAGCGCCGTCGTTGCTCTGTTCCTTCGGGACAGGGTCTCCAAAACTGCTCAGTTTCTCCAGCAGAACTCCATCGGGCGCCATGCCGAACTGTTCGGGCCAATCGCGCACTACCAGCCACGACAGCGGTCCGACGGCCATGGTAAACAGTCCGATCCACAAAAAGGCATTCGATATGCTGCTGTGCAGGATGATGATCATGGCAGCGAAGGGGAGGACGACACCGGAAAAGGAGATCCCCGCACTGGCGATCCCCAGGGCCGTCCCTTTTTTACGGACGAACCAGTTGTTGACGGCCGTATTGGCGACCACGCCACCATAGGTCATACTCCCCAGGTACAGCAGAATATACAGGGCATAGAACTGCCACAACACGTGGGTCCTGCCCAGCAGTACGCATGCCCCGCCGGAAAAGATGGGGCCGAAAAGCATCAGGATTCGGGGGCCGGTTCTCATGACCAGCGTCCCGGCCACAAACTGGCCCACAAAGCCGGCAAGCATCCCCAGGGCGAGAGCCATGTTGAGGGCCGTTCTCGACCAACCGTACGTATCACTGAGCGGCTCCATGAAGGCGTTGAAGATGTAGAAGCTGGTCCCCACGGACATGAAATTGGCGATAAAGGCCAACAGGACGATGTACCAGCCGTAATAGATGGTGAAGCTCTTTTCAGGGGTCACGGGCGTCCCTCTCCTGCAGAATAAAACCACACATCGACGGGAAAAGATATATTCCCTGTCGGGAAGCATGTATTCAGACCTGACTCTCCAGCGCCTCCTTCCGGGCACAATAGCGCGATACGTGGTCCACGGCACGAAGGGCATCCTCAATGTCGTCAAAGACGGGGATCCCCCTCTCCAGGAAGGCGGATCGCGCCTCCCGCAGCATCTCCTCGATATCGAGCGATTCGAGACCTTGCTTGATATGGGGGGCCACAAGGATCACCGGCTTGCCCGTCACGGCAACAACCTCCTCAACGGCAGCGGCCAGTTCCCTGAAGGGGGTGACATCCTTGACCGGCTGACCGGAGAAGATGGCCATCGTCTTGTAGTGATAAAAGAGCTGTATCAGTATCTGGAGATCGACCTGTTCGTCCTTCGCCGCCGTAAGGAGCACATCCTTCAGTATGTGCGGCGGCACGTGGGGATTTGCCACATCGATCGGGTTATTCGCGCTCGAGCCGGGTTTGGGGAGTATCTCCATGATCGCGTCGGTGATTGCGGGTTCGAGTTTGGGGATTTTTATATCGAAGGCCTCCGCCGCGTCACAGGCGGCAATACCCAGGGCCCCGCCCCCGCCGGCAACGGTTATCCCTCTATAGACCCGCTCGGGCAGCATCGCAAACGCCAGGCTCGTCTGGGCAAGTTCCCACAGGCTCGTGACCTGGACGGCATTGCACTGCCGGAGGACCGTTTCCCAGATAACCCTGTTCCCCCCCATCGAGGCCGTATGGCTTGCCACGGCTCTGCCGCCCGCCTCCGACAGCCCCCCCTTGTGTACAATCACCGGTTTCTTCCGTGTCACCCTCCTGAGAGTCTCAAAGAAGGCAGGCCCGTCCTCCACCCCCTCCGTGTACGTCGCAATAACCCTGGTCTCCGGATCATCTCCGAGGTAGTCAATGAGTTCCACCTCCCGCAAGTCGGCTCCGTTTCCGAAGCTAACCACCTTGCTGAACTTAACCCCCATCCACTTTCCGATATGGGAGAAATCGATCGCCATCCCCCCGCTCTGTGCCAGGAAGGCTACAGTCCCGCTCTCCCGCGAGAGATCGGGCCCCGGGAGCAGTGTCAGGCCGCTGCGGGGACAGTAAATACCGAAGCAGTTGGGACCGATAACCCTGATACCCCTCCCGGCGGCCTCCCTGATCTTCTCCTCCAGGGCAATACCCTCAGGGGTCCCCAGTTCGCTGAACCCGGCCGAGAGAATCTCGGCGCCGGCGGCCCCTTTTTCCCTACAGGCGTCGAGGGCATCGGGGACGGCCTCGGCAGGAACCGCTATAATGGCAAAGTCTATTCGGGCAGAGATCTCATCAACACCTTTATATATCTTCATCCCGGCAATCTCACCGCCTCGTGAATTCACCGGGTATATTTTCCCCTCAAACCCTATCTGCCGAAGCGACATGAGGATTCCTCCGCCAAAGCCGAACCCCTTCGCCGACACGCCGACGATCGCCAGATGTTCGGGGTGAAAGATACGATCAAAGCGATCGGCATCACAAACCTTCCGTTCAACACACGTCATTTACTACCCTCCTCAAACCCAGAATCAACAAAATTCCCATAAGAAATGTTAAACTATAATGTGTATCTGCCGCGATCCTCACCCCGGCAGCCCGAAAGCAGCCGGTCGACGATCCGGCACAGCTCAATGTCCAGAAAATGATATACGGTTATGTCGTCAGCGCCCCACCATCGACATAGATGGAATGACCGGTAATATAGTTGGCCAGATCGGAGGCAAGGAAGAGCACGGACCCGACAATCTCTTCCGGTTCCGCCAGGCGGCCCATGGGAAGCAGGGACTCGACATGTTTCGCAATGTCGGGGTTTGACCAGATGGGTTTGCTGAAATCCGTCCGCGTGAGCCCCGGGCCAACGGCATTGACGAGAATCCCGAAGGGCGCCCACTCACGGGCCATGCAACGGGTCAGCATCTTCAGCGCCGCCTTGCTGCATCCGTACGCAGCCATTCCCAGCTCCGCCTTCTCGGCCCCCACTGTGGTGATATTGATAATCCGCCCCCCCTTCTGCTCGATCATGACGCGCGCGACGGCGCGGCTCAGAAGCCAGGCTGCCTTTACATTGGTGTCGAAGATCTTGTCCCACCCGTCTTCACGGAGCTCCAGGAGCCCCCGCAGAAAACTCCGGGCCGCGTTGTTCACGAGGATATCGATCCGGCCGAATTTTTTGACCGTCTCCTCAACAAGTCGGTCGATCTGATCCGGAACCGTCAGGTCCGTCACGACGGGGAGCACCTGGCCGCCCAGCGCGGCAATCTCTTCTGCCACTGAATTGAGCTGTTCGGCCGTCCTGCCGGCAATGACGACGGAAGCCCCCGCTCCCGCCAGTCCCAGCGCAATGGCGCGTCCGATTCCCCTGCCCCCGCCGGTAACGATTGCTACCCTCCCCTTGAGGTCAAACGTTGCTTCCATTCACCATTCCCTCCTTTGTTGAAAATGAACTGCTGTCAGAAATCATCCTGTCTGCGACAGGGAGTATAGTGAAGAGTTCTTCCCCTGTCAACTTCCCAATCATCTCTCCTTGACTTTCCCCCGACGGATTCGTACCATACAAATCCTTCAAGAGAGACAAACAATCAAACACAGAGAGGGAGACGGAACCAATGATTATCGATACCCACTATCACATGATGCACCGCCTGGGGCGGGGCACGGCTCGCATCCTTGCCCGGTGGACCTTCGAAACCGCGAAAAAGCTGGGGATGGAGCTTGATTTTGAGACACTGGCCAAGCAGGTGCAGGAAGACTTCGCCGATCCCACCGGTGAAAAGCTGCTCACGAAAATGGACGCCGCCGGTATTGATGTTACCGTTTTCTGCGCCGTGGATAACGGGGCCGTCAAGGGCAGTACCCTGGAGGTGGCACAAACCGTCAACGAACAGACAGGTGAAATCGCCAGGCGCCACCCGGATCGATTCATCGGCCTGGCTGGGGTCGATCCAAGGCGCCCCGAGGCACCAGATCTCCTGCGCCGCTGTCTCGGCGACTACGGTCTGAAGGGACTGAAACTCCACCCCGACCACGGGTACTATCCCGCCTCTCCCGAGGCCTACCGCCTTTACGAGATCGTCCAGGAGGCCGGGGGTATCGTCCTGATCCATACCGGCCCCATCATACCGCCGGGGAAAGGGGGCACCTATGCCAGGCCCCTGCTGTTGGACCCGCTCGCTGCGGATTTCCCCGATCTGACCGTTATCGCCGCCCACATGGGCCAGTACTGGTGGCGCGACTGGGCGGGGCTGGCCTACCTTCAGCCGCGTCTCTACGGCGATATGGCCGAGTGGCAGACCATGGCGAAACGGAATTTTCCCCTCTTCTGCAGGGAACTGAGAGAGGTCATCGACAAGGCCGGGTGCGACAAGATCCTCTTCGGAACCGACGGGCCCATCTTCGATCCCACAATCCCTAACGGGGAATATATCAGGATGCTGCAGTCACTCCCCGACCAGGCGCCGGAGGGGATCAGCTTTACAAAAGAGGAGGTCGACGCCATCCTCGGGGGAAATGCCGAGCGAATCCTCAAGGATTTCCTCCCTTGACAGAATGCCCCCTTTTCCATTATGGTGCTCCGGTCAAGATGGCCAGGCGGGTTCTCCAGGTCCGGCTGTTATGTAACGAGAGTCCATATGTTTAAGATAGACCTTCATATTCACAGCGCCCTGGGGGGCGACTCCGATATCAAACCCGATGATCTCGTTGATCGGGCCAGGGCCGTGGGCCTTGATGCCGTCTGCGTCACCGAGCATCACTCCCACGCCCTCAGCGAACCCTTTGACGAAATATCCCGAGAGAGCGGATTCCCCATATTCAGGGGGATGGAGTACCGGGCGGCGGAGGGTCACCTCCTCGTGTTCGGCGTCAAGGCCGATCGGAGTGATCTCCTTTCGGGACTTCCGATGCAGGACGCGATTAACTGGGTACACACCAAAGGTGGCGTGGCTATCCCGGCCCACCCCTACCAGAAAGACATGGTCGGCGGATTATTGGGAGACCGTGTCTTGGCACTCCAGGGACTGCACGCCCTTGAGGTCGCCAACGGCAGTGTTTCCAAGGCAGACAATCGACTTGCCCTCCAGGCGGCGGCGATACTTGGTCTCAAGGGGATCGGGGGGTCCGACGCCCACGGTTTGCTGACGGTGGGACAGGCCTATACCCTCTTCCCATCCCCGATCAAAACGGAGAAGGAACTGATCGAGGCACTCCGCCACGAAACCTACTCGGCACATTTCAGCCACTCGGCCTAACCACCCGCGGGGCCGACCCGCCCATACATGACACAGGGGGTTTTCTCCCACTATCCGTTCCTATTCCCTTGACCGGAGGAAGTTTTTTTATTAGCGTATCTCAACAACCACATAATACAAAGGGGGGAAAGGGATGTCATCGATCTCGTATACATCGGCGCGGGAACTCATCGGTCTTATTACGTCGGGGGAGGTCACGCCCCTGGAGGTGATGGAGGACACGCTGGGACGAATAGAAACGGCAAATCCTTCACTGAACGCGTTTGTTTCAATAGATGCCGACCGGGCGATGGATGAGGCGAAGGCAGTCACAGAATCACTCGCAGCGGGGAAGGCACCGGGTCCCTTGGCGGGTCTCCCCATCGGCATCAAGGATCTGGAGGATGTCGGGGGGATGGTTACCAGCTTCGGCTCCGTTCCCTTCAAGGACAACGTGGCCGCCGAGGATTCGGTACAGGTGGCACGCCTTCGAAAGGCCGGTGCCATCGTAGTGGGAAAGACCAACACACCGGAGTTCGGATCAACGGGATTCTGCAAAAACCGCCTCTTCGGAACCACCCGGAACCCTTGGAATCTCGAACGGACACCGGGCGGGTCCAGCGGCGGATCGGCCGCAGCGGTGGCCGCCGGTATGATTCCCCTGGCGACCGGCTCGGACGGCGGAGGGTCCGTTCGCATCCCCGCCTCCTACACGGGGTGTTTCGGCATCAAGACCTCCTACGGGAGGATCCCCATGGGACCACTCCCGATCCTCAACATGAACCCCATCGTCTCCCTGGGACCCCTGACACGTACCGTGGAAGATGCGGCCCTCTATCTGGACTGCGTGGCGGGGTACCATCCGTCTGCGCCCGATTCGCTCCCCCGCCCTGCGGCCTCCTATCTGGAAGACCTGGACCATATCCCCCGCCGGGGCCTGACAATTGCCTTCAGCCCCACCCTGGGGTACGCCACCGTCCAGCATGACATCATGACCCGCGTCGAGGAGGCGGTTCGCTGCTTCGAGGAGATGGGACATACCGTGGTTCTCCTGGAGGAGGCCATGCCTAACGTGGTCGACGCCTGGTCAAAACTCTTCAGCCTCAACATCTACGGGGCCCTGAATGATAACGTGGAAAAATACGGCAGTCAGATGAGCAGGGCCCTGGTGGCTTCCCTCAAAGGAGCCCGCTCCCTCACGCTCGAGCAGCTCATCGAGGCGCAACGAGTCAGGACCGAACAGAACCGCGTTCTCTGGAACCTCTTTGAACGCTTCGATCTTCTCCTCACGCCGACGATGCCCACGGAGGCCTTTGCCGCCGAGGGACCGCCCCCGTCCGAGATCGACGGCCGCCCCATCTCCATCTTCGACGTGGTGGCCTTTACCTATCCCTTCAATCTATCGGGGCACCCGGCCGCCTCCGTGCCGGCCGGTTTTACAGAAAGCGGAATGCCTGCAGGACTTCAGATTGTTGGTCCTCCCCACCGGGATGATCTGGTGCTTCAGGCCTCGCGCGCCTACGAACAGGCGCGCCCCTGGAACGGGACCTGGCCAGCCGTCCCCTGACCGTCCGGGCTACCCCTTCACCCGTTGCCTGGACCGCTCCATGACGGCCCCGATAGTCAGTTCAACCACCAGCCCCCTCTCTGCAAGCTGGGCAAGGGCACAATAGGCCGGCACGACCTCTCTGTCAGAGGGCTTTCAGTCCTTTCAAAATGCCCTTGATAGGGCTGAAAACTCACCTCAGCAAACCAATGTCTATTTTGGAAAAAACAACATCTGGCTTGACATTAAAAGGGTTTTCTTTTACGGTCTTGGGGAGGACAGGTGGCGCGCTTCTGGTACAATGTCTCACATCAAAGATCTCCTTACCCTCTGGGGCATGATCACACTGTTTCTCAAACATACCCTTTTCCATTCTGAGTCAAGCTCTGTTGTCTACGGTAATTGACCTCCTTTCTCGGTATTCGTTGTTTTTTAGTTTTGCTTTTCTTTCATCAACGATTTACTTCCGAGCAATCCCTAGTGGTATTGCTCGGAAGCTACATAGCCGTTTTTCAACTTCCAAGGCACCCAGATGCTCGCTTATCCCGGTTTTGCGCGTATCTTTTTCGTCATGAATAGGAGGAGAAATTTATGGAAGCACGACCCTGGCATCGCCATTACGATTACAATGTCCCCACTACAATTCGTTACCCAAGGATGCCTGTCCACCGTCTTCTTCAAATACCCACCGGCTCGTATCCTGATAAACCGGCCCTGAATTTTTATGGCTCCGAGATCACCTTTTGGGAATTGCGCCTGCAGGTTCTGCGCATGGCCAATGCCCTTGGGAGATTAGGCGTAAAAAAGGGTGAGCGGGTAGGGATTCATCTGCCCAACTGTCCCCAGTTTGTCATTGCCTACTATGCCACCCTTTCCCTGGGCGCAATCGTGGTTAACCTGAACCCGTTAAATACAGCTGACGAACTCAGGTCCATGTTTGAAACCACAGGGCTGACGACCCTTATCACTTTTGACGGTGTGTTACCGGCAATCCGGACCGTTTCTCACGAGATGGAGATACCGAGGATCGTGGTCACGAAGATAACGGATTACCTGGACGGGGTGAAAATGAGCAGTTCTAAAGACCTGGAACTGGAGGAGGGGTGGTATCATTTTTCGGAAATCCTCGATGAGTGTTCCGACACAAGACTCCCCAGGATCGATATCGTCCCGGATGATCCTGCCATGATACAGTTTACCGGGGGGACAACGGGGATTCCTAAGGGGGCAGTCCTGACACACGCTAATATCGTAGCAGCCACCATGGCATGTTCACTCTGGTCAAATGCCACTAGTAATCTTGTCAATCCGGAGAACCGTTCGGTCCTGGCAATCTTGCCGCTCTTTCATGTGTATGGGAATATTGTGGTGATGAACTTGGCCATGTTCAACTGTGCCACACAGATCCTGGTTCCCCGCTTTGATATAGATGAAATCATGGGACTTCTGGCTAACTTCGAGAGAATCACCTATCTACCCACCGTGCCTACATTGATTACTGCCCTTATCAATCACCCCAAGGCAGCGGAGTTGAATCTGGCAAAGAGGCTTGGGGCTTTGAACTCAGGAGGCGCACCCATGCCTGTGGAACTTATTGAGCAAGTTGAGGATATGGGGATTTTCTATGGTGAGGGATATGGGATGAGCGAGTCTACAGCTTTGGGAATCTCTTTACCCGTACTGGGCCTCAAGAAGGCGGGTAGTGTCGGGATACCCTTCATTGACAATGATGTACGTCTGGTTGATATTGAAAATGGTGAGGAAGATGTTCCACAAGGTGAGCCGGGAGAAATTATCATGAAAAGTCCTTTTGTCATGAAGGGTTACTGGAACAATCCGGAGGAAACAGCAAATCAGCTTCGCAATGGGTGGCTCTATACCGGGGATATAGGTCAAGTAGACGAGGATGGTTATTTTTTTATCGTAGACCGTAAAAAGGACCTGATTATCGCGAGTGGTTATAACATTTATCCCCGGGAGATCGATGAGGTCCTCTACCAGCACCCGAAGATACTGGAAGCAGTCGCCGTCGGGATACCCCACGATTACAGGGGGGAAACGGTCAAGGCATTCGTCGTTTTGAAGCAAGGGGAAACCGCAACTGAACAGGAAATTCTTGACTTCTGCAGAGATAAACTTGCTGTATATAAGGCCCCGAAGATTGTGGAGTTTAGAGATGAACTTCCCAGATCACCGGTGGGGAAAGTACTGCGCAAGGTATTACGGGATGAAGAGGTAAAAAACAAAAAAGCGTAGGGGCTTAGCCCTTTGATAATTCATGCTGTCAGTTTGAAGGTGGAGTTTTTCATCTGAATTTCGGCAAGCAGGGCTTTTGCGTCAGCAGCGATTCTCCCCGATCAGGACAACGGCCCTCACCATAACCAAGCCAGCGAACGGCTGTTGTGACACCTCATATCCGGCGAATCTTCAGCGGCACACCATACGCACAAGTATCCTCCCGAACGATCGATCAATAATTTATAGAAAGCAGACCCTTGTTCTGAACGTGATGAGAGAAGCCCGCCCCGAAGGGCAGGCTTCTCATCGCTATGCCATGGGCACAACGCCGTCGTCACCAGGGCTCACACAACCTTATTCCCCCCGCGGATCTTTCCCCTTACATCGTTCGCTCTTCGGATCGATTCCGGGAAGTACGGCAGAGGCCGGAACATTATACGTTGGACCCGCGTTGCAGCATTTGTCATACCAGTAGTAAGGCGGAATATTGAACGACACCTGCTGCTCCTCGGGCGGCACAAACTCGGCAATCCTGAATCCCTGAATTGCCCTGTGATCACAGGCCCGCATCTTATACATCCTTCCGGTAACCGATTGAAAGGTATCTCCCTCCCAGATGGGAATAATTTTCTCGGGATCGGTGCTCCCGGCTCTCTCAACAACACTCAAGAACCAGTAAAGCCCTTGCGACCACTGACCGAGAGTACCCCCAGGATGTCTAAAAAGGGGCGTATTGTAAGGGGCCGATGCCGCTGTCCATTTCTTCCAATTATTGTTCCACGCTTTGTAATACTTTGTATAATTGGCAGTTACAAACGCGGGACCACCCCCAAGATCAGAATGCTTGATATTGATCAGGTTCTTTGTCCCTTCTATTCCCATACTGGTCAGCGAATTCGGCTCGTCAACAAACAGATTGCAAATGGGGATATTGAGACCCATAGCCCGCGCCTGTTTCAGGAGATTACCGCCATCGGGCAGCCAATCGCCCGTCCAGATGGCCTCGGCGCCAGATGCCTTGACCTTCGTCAGGTAGGGGGCAAAATCCGTTTCAAACAATCTGTGGTAGTCTTCACCTACTAACTCTGCCTCAGGATAGTACTCCTTAAGCCCCTCTTTAAATCCCTCCGCCATGCCATGACCGAAAGAGTAATCCTGGCAGATAATATAAAACTTTTTCTCCTTCTTCCGGATCTTCCCAAGGTAATAGGCCATGCCACGACCAATCATCCCGGTGGTAGCTTCAGGCTGAAAGGCATAACGGGTGAAGTTTTCGGCATCCAGAAGCACAGGGGCCAAGGCGCCTACATTGATGGATATAACCTTGTGCTTGCCTGCCATAGAGTTCTGGATCTTCATCATGTTGCTTCCACTCGTTCCGATAAGGGCAACAACCTTATCCTTGAGGATCGCTTTTTCTACCGCAGTTCGACAGCGATCCGGTTTGGACATAGTATCCACCTTGTACAGGGCTATTTTCTTCCTTTTGCCGTCCACCAGAATTCCACCCCGGCGGTTAATATCGTAGGCGGGAAATGTCATGCAAGCCCATGCGAGATCACCATTGAGCGCTCCGGGGCCTGAGTGAGGCCACACAACACCAATCTTGATGGTATCTCCCTTAGGGTTCTCCCATTTGGAAGGATCGAAACCGCTCATGTCTGCCATCTTGTCGGAATCAAAGATGATATTCGGCTTACCAAAGATCGCCTTGTCTTCAGGCGTGAGGATCATCTTATCCATATATTGATCCACGAACGCCTGGATATATGGATCCGACAACTTGCTATCAAACAACTTTGCAGCCGTACACGGGCCGCCCATAAACAGCAACACGATTGATACCAATACTCCCACTATCAAAATGCGTTTACCCAAAATATTCATAGCTATTCCCTCCCTTTTTTTATGTATTTCCATTAAAAGATGACCACACAATTAGGCGAACACTCACAATCTTTCCGTTTCCAGTGTCCATCCCACTTCCCCTTTTCCCACTGAATCTTCCGGACCTTAGGGAACTACCCTCCTTATGCTTCAAGATATTTTGCAAGAATCTCCTGGTTATTGGTCAGTTCATCGATGGTACCGCCATAGCCAATATGAGCTTTACCCATCAGATAGACCCGCTGGGCTAGTGATAAGGCTATTCTCAGGTTGTGTTCCACCAGCAAAATCGCTACCCCTGCCTTGTGTATTTCCCCCAGGATGTCCCGCACCTCTTCCTTCATCTGGGGCGCCAGACCCTCCGTCGGTTCATCCACCAGCAGGAGGTGGGGGTTACCCATAAGCGAACGGCCGATGGACAGCATCTGTTGCTCTCCCCCAGATAAAAAGCAACCCTGTGAAGCGTGCCGTTTTTCAAGCATGGGGAAATGACTGTATATCCTTTCGACTGTCCAGATATTGGGATTCTCCGGATCCTCAAACCTTTTATTCTTAACTCCCAGCATGAGATTGTCGAACACCGACAACTCGGGAAAAATCCTCCGGTCTTCAGGGACATAGCTGATCCCCTCTCTGGCTATCTTGTAGGGGGGGAAGCCTTTGATATTCTTTCCCTTAAAGAGAACCGATCCTGACCGTGGGCTCACCAGCCCCATGATCGTCTTGAGAGCAGTGCTTTTACCCATCCCGTTACGTCCCAACAAGGCAACGAGCTCGCCCTCGTCGACATTGATGGTGACATCCCGCAATACATGGCTTGCGCCATAAAAGGTATTCACCTTGTCTACTTCTAGCAGCATGTAATTTACCCTTTCCCCTCAGCTTTGATTAAACGAGAAGGCCTCACAGTCCACCATATCCAGAGCCGAACACCGCGGCATGAAGCCTTTCAAAAAAGACGGCTGCCATATCCACAATCCCCATAACCTCAAGCAACGTGCAAATCCCCTAAATATGCATCCTTGACATCCTGGTTCTCGCGAATATCCTCAGGCAAACCTGTCGCCAGGATTTCCCCGTAGTGTAAAACCGTAATCCGATCAGCAATGGAAAATACAACATCCATGTCATGTTCGATAATCACCGTTGTCTTTCCCTCGGTGAGTTTCCTCACCAACTCGACAGCAGTTTTCGTCTCCTCCTTTGACATGCCGGCGGTGAATTCATCCAGCAACACAAGATCAGGGTCCGTGCCGAAAGCCATGGTTATATCCAGTGCCCTCGATTTGCCATAGGAAAGATTACAGGCCAATACATCTCGCTCATTGGTCAAGCCGACTTTCTCCAGCAGATCTTCCGTCTCGCGAGTGATCTCTTTCATTTTTTGCACGTATCTGAACAAATCATATCGAATCCCATACTTCGCCATGACAGCAAGCCGAAGATTCTGGAAAGCCGTCATATTTTGAAAGGTACTCGTAATCTGGAAGGATCGTCCCATTTTCATGCGGCACAAGTGGTGCGGTGTCATACCGGTGACATCCTTCCCCTTGAAAAACACTCTCCCCCCGCTCGGTCGATACGTACCGGTTATCGTATTGAAAAGGGTTGTCTTTCCCGCACCGTTGGGGCCGATTATCACATGGCGTTCACCCTCCGCCACCTCCAGGTTTATATGGAAAAGCACTTTCAACCCACTGAAATCATGATACAAATCTTTGGTTTCCAGGATATTCATGCTGTCTTCTCCTCTTCAACGCTGCCGGCCCGCCACGCAGCCCACCGCACGCGCAATACCGGGACAAGGCCCATAAGACCCATGGGAGTAAACAAAACCGCGAGTACGAGGATTGCCCCTATCACCAATTCTATCCTATCCGTATATTCGGCCACTACCTCCTCCAACAAAAAGAATATTCCGGTCCCCAGGATGGGGCCAAAGAAGCTCCCTATGCCACCCAGGATGCTCGCAGTGATCGGTGTAAAAGATACCATTATACCAAACTGGCCGTCCGCGGATACCAGATTGGAATAGACCGCATAGACCGATCCCGCCACACCTGCAAAAGCCGCCGACAACAGATAGATCAGGCCTCTCGACAAAATCGTTTGGTATCCCAGGTAGTTGATCCGTTTCAGATTATCCCGAATTCCCTGCTGAACCTGGCCAAAGGGCGTCTTCGTAAAAAACCACATCAGCCACAGGCTCCCCCCCAGGAGAATCAGCACCAAGTAGTAGAAATTCGACGATCCTGGCTCCATACTGATTGACAAGGGGCCAAAGATCTCCACCCCCGGTGTCGGAAAGTTCCCGATCCCATCTTCTCCACCGGTGATACCCCTCAATTTCAATGCCAGCGTGTACATGAACATACCCAATGCCAGATGAACCATGGCAAAGGCCGACCCGCGCACTCGAGTTGCGATGGGAGAAATCACCAGAGCCAACAATACTGATGCGAGAACACCGATCCCTATAGCGGGCAAGAGAGATATCCCTTCGATATGCTTCAGGGCCAGAGCAGTCCCATAACCGCCAAAACCGAAAAATATCGCATGGCCAAAGCTCATCAGCCCCGTGTAGCCTAACAGCATGTTCAGAGAAACCGCATATACGGCGAAGATGATCATGGTAATAAACAGGCCTGTGTAATAAGGACCGATCATCTTCGGCAACGCAACGCAGACGAGAGCGAACAGAAACCACAATATAATTTTAATCGTTGTCTTATTCATCATGTTCTTCTATCACCCCGAATAGTCCCTGCGGCCGTATGGCAAGAACAATAGCCATGAAGCTTACCATCAGAACCGGCGCTAATTGAGAAACAAATTGAATGCCATAAGAGTGGAGCAGTCCAAAAATAATGGATACAACAAAAGCCCCGAGCAAACTCCCGAATCCTCCTGTAATGACTACTATGAAGGCGTCCATCCCCACCTGGTCAGCCAGCCCAGGAAACACCGTAAGCATGGGTGCGACGACCACACCTGCAATCCCCGCCAGCCACGTTCCGAAACCGAATACAAGCGTGAACACCACGGGCACGTTGATACCCAAGGCATTCACCATATCACTATCCGACACGGCTGCCCGGACAATCTTCCCCACACGTGTTCCGTATAAAACGAACACCATGAGCACGATGACCAGGAGGGTGATACCAATTACAAACACTCGATACACAGGGAACTGGATATCCCCTATTGACACAATGCCGTTCAATAATGGTGGAGGTGCAACCGGAAGGTATGTGGTGCCCCAGATCTCCATGACACCTCCCAATATCAGCATCATCACGCCCACTGTCAAAAGCAGGTGGCCCAAGTGCCCCTGGGCGTAGATCCGCCGGAGAATGAACCGCTCCAGTACAACGCCCAGCATCGCCAAAAGTAACGGTGCTAGGAGGAGTGCGAGCCAGTAGCTCCCCGTCAGGGAGATAATCTCGTAACAGAAATAAGCTGCGAGCATGAAAAAAGCACCGTGGGCCAGATTCAAAATACTCATCATGCCAAAGATGATGGTCAATCCCGAGGCAATCAGAAAAAGGATCGCGGCGTAGGCTAAACCATGAAGCCCTTGCGCCACATACATTGCGGTTGTTGAATCCATCAGTTTCCCCCTCAGAAATTTTTTGGTTCTTTCGGAATAAGAGTTGAGTTGTTTTTGTTGAATATAAACGTTTCTTAAGCACTGCTAAACAAAACAGCGCCTCGTATACACTAACACGGCACCTGATCCTGCCCCAGCGGGGGCAACGGACTTCTTTGTATTATGCACAACCCTGCGTGGACCTTTCGGACCCTGGCCATATCTCCAGACAGTAATCCGGAGTTTTATGCGACTGGATGAATATATGAGTAAGAGTTGAAGGGAGCCCCCATGATGCGATCCAGGCTTTCGAAATGTAGACTACTTCTCGATCAAGGTAATTCAGCATCGCGGATTCTCACCCCCAGGGGCTCATCTTGGTAAAGGAAACCCTTGCGCTAATGAAACACCACCCCGGCAATCAAACATGTCAAGTGGCATGCCGGACTCGATCTAGCGTCAAAACCAATGACGAATTTACGCTTTAGAATGCACAATCACCCACAAATATCATAAATAGGCTAGCTAATTTTATCCCGACGGTCAAGAAAAAAATCGGTTTTTCGTACAGCGGTCGTGACATGTCTTGTCCACAAACCATATCTTCACGGTGCAATCAGGCACCAGTTCCCTCAAGCTGCACTGTGGTTCAGAGCACATTGACGGTATTTCGGCATTTACCGAGACATTATCATGCCAGGCTACATCTTGCCCCGCTGTTGGGCCCGTTTGACGACACTATCGATGGTTAGTTCGGTCGCCACCTCTCTGCCCATAGATATCGTGGGGGCAAACTGTCTAACAAAGTCGATTTCCCTGTCAGTTGGCCGCTCTGTCTCCGATAATTCGGGAGAGACCTTCAGGTCCCAGGGAACATCGTTTCTGACATCATCCACCGTTATCCCAGGGTGGATCTGTGCTAGGTACAGTTCCTTCGTTTCAGCATCAAACCTGAAAACACCCTTGGTAGTGAGCAACATCGACGGCCCCGAATCTTGGGGGAATAGACCTGAATCGTTACGACTGTTACCGCCCGTAAGGTGACCCGGAGAGGTCAGGTAATCCAGTTTCTCCACGAACTCACCGCCAAGCATGGTGAGGACCGTGTGCCCCGCATAGGATATGAAGTCGGCGGCCCCCCCCGATCCAGGAAGTCTGAGTGTGGGGTTGTAGTAATCACCGATGCAGGTGGTGTTCAGGTTACCGTACTTGTCGATCTGAGCGACACCCAGAAAGCAGACATCGACAAAACCGCGGTAGGTCATCGTAAAGGCCGAGAAGAGGTCCGTGGCACAGGAAAACCCCCGGCATGAATGAGCGTCGGCTATGTGGTTGAGGGAAACCAGGGGCTCGAAATCGATGATCCCCGACTCCATCATCAAACTCGCGTGGGGGGCATAGAGGGCCTTGGCCAGGGCGCCCGCCGCGGTCGGCAGACCCACACCGAGGATTACGTTCTCATAGTCATTGATTTCCTTCGCACAGGTTATGACCAACAGTTCGTTCAGTGTGTATCCCTTACTCATAGAGCATCCCCCTCTCTTCCATAGTCTTTTCCATCTCTTTCAAGGTAATGCCCATTGCCCTCTCTTTTCCGTTTTCATCCCAGGCCGAAGTGAATGCGGAGCCATAGTTGGCCGGTGTGGAATAGAAGGCCTTGGCCCGAATACTATCGAGCATTCCCAGACCGAATTTATCTGCGTAATGATCGAGGTAGGCTTCCCGATCCTCACAGCCATATACCCATTCGTCCATCCAGGCCTTGGCACCATCGGCCGTCGCGTTCTCCTGCATGAACATCCCGTAAAAGAAGCGATCCATATTGTAGTATCCCAGGACTTCCGTGGGGTGAGCACCCCAAGGGATTTCGACGACGGCGTTGACCCGATATGCCGGGATAATCGTAAAATGAGGGCTTGCCTGGATCACATCATGCTCGACGATCTCCTCACAGGAGACAATGATCTTCTTGCTGCACAGGGCCGCGGCGGCAACGCTCCCCATCGAACCCCAGTACTGCGCATTGCCATACCGATCGGCGCGCTGGACATGGATGATACAGGTGTCTGGATTGGCGGCTGGAACGGTGAGCACCTTTTTCCCCGTATAGGGGCAGGTGATGACTCGGTACTTGTCCTCACCCATGAACCCCCGTTTTGTAAAGAGATCGGTCGCCATAACCCCTTCGAAAACCTGCATAAAGGAAAACCCATGCATACCGGCCACCAGACGGGCATTGTAATTGAAGTTCGTATAGTCTTCCCATTCAAGGGTACCAGCCTGCATGGCACGCTGAACGGCTCCACCTCCCTTCTTCCCCCCCGAACGCAGGACGTAGGTGGTGACCAACCGATCCACACATCCCGCGTTGACCAAGACATCCACATCGAGAACGCCCGACTGAGAGTAAAGTGTAAAACCCTTCTTTTCCTGCCGGCAGATCTCGTAAACAAATTCACAGCAGGTTCCCACCGTATAATTCCCGATGATCAGTTGTTCGCCATCGACCACAAACCGGCTGATCGCCTCTCTGGCAGACATCACCTTGTTTTCGTTGTTGTTCGCCATATCCCCCCCCCCCTTTTGAGATCGCAAACCCGTCCCGCCCCATCAAGAGCGCCATTTGAAGCGTCCCCCCGTGTATGACCCGAGATCACCGGGGAGGAACAAGATTCCTGAAGATCCGTCCGTCGGGGGCATGCTCCTGCACATCATCCCCTTCAAGGACTATGCGCGTCATGACCCCCGCTATGTCTTTCCCCCTTGTCGATTCGAGAACCTCGCCGATCATCTCGAAACCGCACAGCTCCTCCAGTGTCACGATCGTGGGAACCACCATATGGAGTCTTTGCTCCCGGTATCCTTCGAGCGCCTTCGCAGGCGTTATCCAGAGATGCTTGGTCAGCTCATCCCCATCATGGAGGGCCTCCTGCTCGGGAGGCACCTCGGCTACAAAGAATCTCGTGTCGTAACGAATCGGTGACAACTCCGGTGTAATCCAGTGAGAAAAATAGTGCAATCGATCAAGGGCAAGCGTCAGATCTTCCCTTCGGAGCACCTCGGGAAAAGACAAGTCCCCGCCGTGCACCCTTTCCCGGTACGACAGGAACCGCCGGTCGATATCGTCGGAGTTGAAGGAAAGAAGGGTCCCGTCTCTTTGGCATGCAAGGAGAAGCCCTACCTCTTCGAAGGTCTCTCTGATGGCCGCGACCCAGATACCCATGGCCCTTTCCGGAAGCGACACGCCGTCGAGCGCGCCTTGCGCCCTTGTCAGATCGGGCTCACCGCAGAAATTCTCAATATTTGGAAGGCAGTCCTCCTCCTCGACCTTCCCCCCGGGGAAAACATATGAGCTGGGGACAAAGGCGCTCCTGGAATTCCTGAGGGCCATCAGGACCTCGAACCCTTTACCCTCTCCATTTACTTGACGCAACAGGATAACCGTTGCCGCATCTGTTGGCGTAACTGCCATTCCGATCTCCCGACTCACGCGCCACGTCCCTCCGTCACCCGAATAAGCGGTTCATTTACATGATGAATCTTTGAAATAAAGGACACCCCCCCATCCCTGACGGAACCGCCGGGAGGTGATTCACTAAAACACCGTGAATTTAATCATATTCATTTTTTTGCCCCGGAGTCAAGCAATGTCTGATAATTGTAAAAGCTGCTGTTTCTATCTAAGGCCATATCAGCAGGTTCTCCTTTGAACTTTTCGCAATGTGTGCTATATGTTCCGCAAGAGTTCCCTCACGGGACTGCATAATATATCATATGGTTAGGATCTTCATTGCTACTATCGCAAGAAAGGCGTCACAGCCTCGTCCCCATCTGGGGGAAAACTCTTTTCAGACAAGGAGAGATACAATGAATACAATCCAGGTAGAGGTCCCGAGGGGGAGGTTCTCTGTACGTGATTCCGGAAACACAGACGGGTATCCTGTCGTCATGATACACGGCTGGCCGGAGAGTTCCTACTGCTGGGAGGCCGTCCGCCCCTTTCTGAAGGACACTTTCAGGATCATCGCGCCCGATCTCAGAGGCCTGGGGGACAGCGAACGCACGATGGAATCACACCTCTATCAGAAGATGGAGCTGGCGAAGGATATCGTGGAAATCCTTGATACCCTTGAGGTCAAAGACTTTTTTCTCGTCGGACACGACTGGGGGGGCGTCGTCGCCCAGGAGGTAGCCCTCGCCATTCCGGGAAGGGTCAAAAAGTTTGTCCTGATGAACATCCCGGTGATCAACAATGTGAAAGGAAATGCGGAGGCCCTCGAGATCATGCGGTCCCGAAACTGCATTCCCTTCTGGTACCAGTACTTTCAGCAGCAACCGGGCCTGCCGGAGGCGATGATCAGGGGAAATGAGGAGACTTGGATCCGGTATTTCTTCGGAAAGGCTGGGATAGAGGGAGCGATCCCCGGCAAGGCCATTCGAGAGTACATCAGGTGCTACCGGATCGAGGATACACCGGCCACCGGTGCCGGGTACTACCGGAACATGCGGTACGACGGAAAGAGATGGGCCGCGCTTACGGGAAAGAAGTTCCCCATGCCCGCCCTGTATATCCACGGCAGTGGCGACACGGTAATTATCCCCGCATACCTCAACCACATTGAGGATTGTTTTGATACCATCGAGGTCTCCACGATTGAGGCGGGCCACTTCGTACAAGAGGAAAAACCGGAAGAGGTTGCCGGCCTGCTGAATGAGTTTCTGGGCACATAGCATCCCATTCCATTCGCGACAACATACGGCAAAGAACTTCTTGAGACATCTCAGGAACATGACAGAGGGAAACCGGTCTGTTCACACAGGCATCAGGCCAGTCAGAAATCTCAGTATACAACGATATGAAAGGGAAGCATACAATGGTTTCAATCGAACCGACCGGTGATCAGCTGCGCCAACTGCGGGACCTGACCCATGAGGGGCCGATTGTCATGCTCAACCTGCTCAAGTTCAAACCGGACGGCGGGACGGAATCGTACGACCGGTATTCCGCGGTAGCTGGACGACTCGTCACAGAGATCGGCGGCAGGATTCTCTACTACGGCACACAGAAGATGCCCTTTATCGGTCACGAAGAGTGGGATGCCATGCTCCTCATCGAGTATCCCTCACGAGCGGCTTTTCTCACAATGACCAACGACGAGAGGTACCAGTCCGCCGCCCACTACCGGCACGATGCGCTGGTTGATTCACGCCTCTATGCCATGGAGACGATTCCACCTCCAAAGAGATAAGGCGATAGCGCACACACGGGGAAATCGCCGGCACCTCCGTTCACAGAATAGAGAGAGGGAAAATAGTCGTTCCTATCGTACTAGATCCTGCCCGATCCGGAATGCCTCTTCGAGAAGCGCCGTATCATCCCGTGCGGGGTTGTCGTGGCTGTCCGTATGGATAATCTGTCCGACCGGTATCATCCCGAGGCCGGTGCCCGTCATTCCGACAAGCCAGCGAATCGAACGCTCATACTGACTCGGATCGGGGGCGCCCTGGGAGAGGGCAAGTGCGTAAGTCTTCCCCGGCGAAACCATGGAATCGTAGCCGCCGTCAGGCCTGTTCGCATAGAGAGAGTAGACCCTGTCAACAAACAGTTTCATCTGGCCGGCGAGACGATACATGTAGATCGGACAGCCGACGATGGTGCCATCGCTGGCCTTTATGGCTTCGAGATATTCACTCAGGCCGTCACGCTGTTTGCAGAACCCGGGATTGTCGCGGCAACTGAGGCATCCCATACACCCCTTCATATCAATGTCGTGGAGTCTCACCTCCGTCGTTTTGGCGCCCTTTGACCGCGCACCCTCAAGCATCGACCCGATTATCGTTGAAGTATTCCCCTGCTTCCGGGGGCTCCCATTGAAAGCCAGAATCTGCATGTATCCCTCCCCTTTTTTTGTCAGTATTATTAAATTTGGTGACCGTACCTTCCAAGACAACAGCGATCGGAAAGACACGCGCCTTCTTTTAGAACACACCTCGTAGCATATATCGATATGCCTGACTGTCGGAATTAATGAAGCGGGTCCCGCTACCGTGAAGCGGGATCCGCTTTTCTGATTTTTATGTGTGGAGAGATCTGCTACTTCTTATCCCTCTTCCTCAAATCAGCGGGGAGAACATAGTCTTTTTGACTCCCGCCGCCAACTCTCTCAAATATCTTTTCATTCTCTTTGCAGGAAGCTCCCAGATACTGGATCTTTCCATCGTTGACGAACTGAGCCATGGGCTGCATAAAGACACCGGGATAGGTCGTATGCTGGGGATCGTTCGGATCGACCCTGACCTTGGAGTGGAAGTAGGGTTTGACCCGCTTCTGTTCGTAGGCCATCTTGCCCAGCGAATAGGTGGTCTCCACCGTCTCCATCGCCGTGATCAGCTTGTCGATGTCATCCACACCGCCTGCGGTCTCAATTACCTTCTTGATGAAATAGATGTCCGCATAGGCGAGGTGAACGTGAAGCTGGGTCGGAATCTTATGTTTCGTGGCCATCTTCACGAAGGGAATGGTCTTCTCCGTCAGCGGAAGTCGGCACTCCATAAAAGAGGTAACAACGCCCAGACACTTACCGCCGGTCAGCTTCCAGAAATCGGAGGTCTGTGAGACACCGCCGTAGAGGCTGACGGGGAGATCCCGAGCGGCGGAATCGGCCCACTGTTTGACAAACGATTCCGTGTCGGTGAACCAGGAGCTGACGTAGAAGATTGACTGAGCCCCTGTCCCGGCGATCTGCTGGAGGAGAGGCAGGTACATCGTCCCTCTCGGTTTAACCGCCTTGCTATAGACGACCTCGATCCCATAGTCCTTCTTGAGAATTTCCTCCCAGGGGGGGAGGCCCAGGGAGGGGATTCCATCTCGCCACGCCTTGGTCCACTCAAGGTCTTCCCAGAGAATGGCCATCTTTTTGAAGCCTCCTGGAAACGCATGCGGTGGAATGTTGTCCCAGCCGTATCTCATCTGGGCGTAGTGGGCCGGCTCCGGATCCCAGTCACGGAAGCAGAACTTGTACTTTTCGTACTCGTCGACGACCCGGTCCGTCAATTCGCGCCCCATGGGACCGTTGAAGATCAGGATATGCGGGTAGTCCTTGAACATTACTGCAGCGTTTTCCTGGGCGGCGAGGCAGATTTCCGTCCTCCCCTCGACGAAGACGAAATCCGCCTTCTCTTCCATCAGCAGACGACGCGCACCCTCCACCGTCAGGGACGTGGCACCCTTGTTATCGGCGATCACGTATCTCAGCAGTCGGCCGAGGACCCCGCCCGCCTCGTTGATCTCCTGGACCGCCAGTTTCTGGATTGCCATGCAGGGTCTCGTCCCAGGTGAAAGGACCATACCCACATAGCCGATCACGATCGGTTCCCCCGACGGAGCGGCGCTCGTCCCTGTGGGCGCGAAACAGAGCGTCAGTGAAAGTATTGCGACAATAAACAAGCCAAACCTGAATTTTTTTACCATCACTCTTCCCTCCTTTTTTAGTTGAGTGCTTTCCTATGAACATTCCCGCGGGTTTTTTTCCGCAGTCACCACGGGTTTCAAAGTGTCCCTTTCGGGTATAAGCCCGATCGGGATTACAAATGTTCCTTAAAAACCGGCAACCGTATTACCATCATAGGTACGTGGGATAAATTATCAGTGAAGTTTTTCGAATGACTCCGCGAAAGGCTGGAGGAAACGTCCTTATAAACAATCTGTGCTGATATCGTGGAATTCGAACTGTAGCAGGATAAAACGAATATCACTAACTTCCCCCCTGGATAGTAAAGATATCGTCAACCAGAAACAGTAGCAGATCGGAGATTCCATTCACAATCAACAGCAGAGAGTGTATGATTCTTGGGAAGCTTCTCCAGCATTTTACTTTCTTAGTTTGGTAGCATTTCCGGTCTTTCCCTGTCAAGAGAAAATGGCTATTCCAAGCGGCGGAACACCCCGTCTCGGGCTTACACAAGGAGATGGTATCCACGGATATACCGATTCGCTCCGCTCTCTGGTATTAATTCTGCTTGCACTTTTTATTGCATCAAAGACTTATAAAAAGTGAGCTTCATTAATTCGACCTGCACCTTGTATCGCGCCGAAGGCTTATACAAGGTGAGTCTTATTAAAAAACGGGCCCCACTGCTGATACAGCGGGACCCGTTTGGATAACATTGATACGTGCAAAGATATGTTATTACTTCTTGTCCCTCTTTCTGAGTTCGGCCGGATAGACATAATTTTCCGGTTTCCCCATTCCGAGTTTCTCGAAAAGTCCTTCATTCTCAGGGCACGAGCCTCCCAAAAAGACGACCTTCCCGTCGTTCTGGAATTGACCCATCACCTGAATATATGCACCGGGATAGGTCACGTGTGTGGGATCAGCCGGATCGACCCTCATCTTGGAGTGGAAGAAAGGCCCGATCCGCTGCTGCTGGTAGGCCATCTTACCCATCGAATAGGTGGTCTCGGTCGTCTCCATCGCCTTGATCAGCTTGTCGATATCATCCACACCGCCTGCGGTCTCGATTACCTTCTTGATGAAGTAAATGTCCGCGTAGGCACAGTGAACGTGAACCTGGGCCGGAATATTATGTCTCTTAGCCAAATCCACGAAAGGGATGGTCTTCTCCGTCAAAGGAAGCCGGGCCTCCGTAAAGGCACAGACAGCTCCCAGGCCCTTTCCGCCGGTCAGCTTCCAGAAATCCTGGGTCTGTGCAACACCCCCGTAAAGAACAATGGGGATATCACGCGCGGCAGAATCGGCCCACTGCTTGGTAAAGGATTCTACATCGGTGAACCAGGAGCTGACGTAGAGGATATAGTCGGCCTTCTTCCCGGCGATCTGCTGAAGGATAGGCAGGTACATCGTCCCGCGCGGTTTGACCGGCTTGCTGTAGACAATCTCGTACCCGTATTCTTCGATCATATCCTCCCAGCGTCCGTACCCTCGTGAAGGATCCCCATTACGAAACGGCTTGCTCCATTCAAGATCCTCCCAGAGGATGGCTACCTTCTTCATATTCGGCAGCATCTTATGGTATACGTCTTTGAAGAAGTATCTCATCTGGGCGTATTGACACACCTCTGGATCGTAGTCACGGAAACAGAACTTGTACTTCTCGTAGTCATCGACGACCCGATCGGTCAGCTCCATCCCCAATGCACCGTTGAATATCATGATGTGCGGGTAGTCCTTGAACATGGACGCCGCGCTCTCCTGGGCGGCAAGGCAGATCTCCGTCCTCCCCTCGATAAAAATGAACTTCGCCTCCTCTTCGAGGAGCAGACGCCGTGTACCTTCCACCGTCAGAGACGTCGCGCCCTTGTTATCGGCGATCACATACTTCAGGGGACGTCCAAGCACCCCGCCCGCCTCGTTGATCTCCTGAACCGCCAGCTTCTGGATAGCCATGCAGGGTCTCGTGCCCGGCGAAAGCACCATCCCCACGTACCCGATCACGATCGGCTCTCCCGACGGAGCAGCACTCATCCCGGTGGACGCGAAACAAAGCGTCAGTGAAAGTATTGCGACAACGAATAAGCCAAATCTGAATCTCTTTACCATCATCCTTCCCTCCTTTTTTAGTTGCATGCTTTTCTATGATTATTCCCCCGTGCCCGTTTTCCACAGGCAGCACTGGCTTCAAAACACTCTTTTCGGGGACAAGCCCAGTCGGAATCAAAATATTCCATAAAAACCGGCAACCGTATTACCATCATAGGTATGTGGGATAAATTATCAGTGAAGTTTTTCGAATGACTCCGCGAAAGGCTGGAGGAAACGTCCTTATAAACAACCTGTGCTGATATCATAGAGTTCGAACTGTAGCAGGATAAAACGAATATCACTAACTTTCTCCCCGGACAGTAAAGATATCGTCAACCAGAAACAGTAGAAGATCGGAGCTTCCATTCACAATCAACAGCAGAGAGTGTATGATCCTTGGGAAACTCCTCCACCATTTTACCTTCTTAGCCTAGTAGCAGGTCCTGTCTTCCCCTGTCAAGAGAAAATGGCTATTCCAAGCGGCGGAACACCCCGTCTCGGGCTTACACAAGGAGATGGTATCCACGGATATACCGATTCGCTCCGCTCTCTGGTATTAATTCGACCTGCACCGTAACTATTCAGCACAATGTTCTTTCACATCCATAAATACTGGGCACTTTCCCTG
>CAYXUH010000019.1:0-14324 GCA_964468685.1 uncultured Syntrophaceae bacterium
ACTGTTGAGGTTCAATCTGAAAGATTGAACCAGCGGAGCAACGGATTGACCCGCAGATGCAATAGCTTCTGTGGCGGTGTGCGAGTCTCCGAGACATATTCTCAAAGACTCGCCCCTGTTCCGGTCTCTATGACTGCTCTTATTTTTTTTCCACCTTCAGCGAGGTCCCCGCGATAAACCGCGCCTGGAGCTTGCGCATCCCCTTGAGCCACCGGTCATAGTCGGATGTCTTCCTGCGCATATATGTCTCGACCTCGGGATGGGGGAGAATCAGAAAGGTGTCCGCCCTGAACGCGTCCATAACCGCATCGGCCAGTTGTTCCGGTTCCATCAGACCATCGACCCCGGCAACGCCACCGCCTTCATGCTCCCGGGTCATCTCGGAGCGCACGGCCTGGGGGCAGAGGGCGAAAACCTTGATCCCCTGATCACTATAGGTGATATCGATATTTTCCGCCAACCCGACCGCCGCGTGTTTGGTCACTGAATAGGGGGCCGAGCCGATCTGGCTGAGCAGGCCCGCCGCCGAGGCCGTGATGAGCATCGCGCCGCCGCCGCGTTCGGTCATACGGGGGATGATCGCCCGTGCCACGTAGACGTGGGCCATGACATTGATCTCCCAGATACGTTGCCAGCTCTCATTGGAGGCCTCAACCCCTCCGGTAACCAGGATCCCCGCGTTTGAACAGAACAGATCGATCGGACCGGCCCTCTCTTCCGTGGACTCAACCAGATGGATAACATCCTCTTCCTTACTGACATCACAACCGACCGCTATACCTTTAATCTCCTGGGCAACGGCCCGCGCACCCTCCTCGTTTACATCAGCCACGACAACAGCCTTCGCGCCTTCCAGAGCGAACCTCCGACACAGGGCCTGGCCGATACCACTGGCGCCCCCTGTAACAACAACAATTTTCCCTGCAATTTCCATAAATCTTCATCTCCTGAGATAATTTGGGACAAGGCCCACTGGTGTGATTATTTCTTCTTTTAGATAAAATCAAGGATAAAGAGAGAAGATCGGATTTTTTGGCCCCTGCTGACGGGCCGGGCAAAGCCCCGCAAAGCAGATTCCCGCCGGGCCCGGCTTGCGACGTTCTATTCAAACAGCTTCAGATATTTCCCATAACCCTCCTTTTCCAGGTCCTCCTTGGGGATAAAGCGCAGAGAAGCTGAATTCATGCAGTATCGCAGGCCGGTCGGCTGCGGCCCGTCATCAAACACGTGTCCGAGGTGCGAATCCGCGATCTTGCTCCTCACCTCCGTCCTAACGCTAAACAACTTTCTGTCCTCTTTTTCCACGAGGGCGTCCGGTTCGATCGGCTTCGTAAAGCTCGGCCAGCCGGTATGAGAGTCATATTTGTCATGCGAACTGAAGAGGGGCTCTCCGGATACCACATCGACGTAGATCCCCTCCCCCTTGTTGTCCGAGTATTCATTGTTATAGGGACGCTCAGTTCCGTCCTCCTGGGTTACCTCATACTGGAGGGGGGTTAGCTTTTTTATCAGCTCATCGGCAGACGGTTTTTGAAAGGTGCGCTGAGGGGTGCTCTCCGTATCGTCCCATATATTTTTGAGATACCGGTCACGCCCCGAGCCCGTCCGATATGCCTTGTACCGCACAGGATTCTTCCGGGCGTAATCCTGGTGATAGTCCTCGGCCGTATAGAATCCGGGGAAGGGAAGGATCTCCGTAATGACCCCCTTGTCGTACCTTCCCGATGCGTTCAGCCTCTCTCTTGAGATCTCCGCCAGTCGTTTTTGCTCATCCGTATGGTAGAAGATGGCGGATCGGTACTGGGGCCCCCTGTCGGCAAACGATCCCCCCGCATCCGTCGGATCGATATTCCTCCAGTAGATATCGAGCATCTGCTGATACGTCGCCCTGCTCGGATCATAGGTGACCTGGATCGCCTCGTAATGTTCGGTGTTCCCCGTGGAGACCTCTTCATAGATCGCGTCTTCTTTACGCCCCCCCGCATAGCCCGATACCACCTCAATCACACCGTCAACCTCTTCAAAGGGGTGTTCCATGCACCAGAAACAACCCCCGGCAAACGTAGCTTTTGCAGTCTTTTCGTTTTGATTATCCATGACGGTATCCTCCCTGAAGCTGTTTGCAATGACGTATACGAACACCAGACAGACTCCAACCACAAGAAACAGCGATATCTTTTTCATGACATCCTCCCCATACCGGCCGGATGTTGTCTCACGGTGCGGAGTATCCGCCAGTCAGGCGCGTCTTCCGGGCAGTTTCCACGCCACAACCCCAAGGACGATGGCAACAACCAAGGCGGGGATAAACCCCGGAATACCACTTATCAGAGCGGGATATGAGGAATCAGGCGTCAGCGCCAGTGTCACATTTCCCCCCAGGATCTTCGCCAGGAGGGCTGACCCCTGCAGCTGCCCGTATGCGAGCATGTACAGGTATGCCGCTACCAGTCCGCCGAGGACGAAAAAGAGCGCGTCTTTCCGGCCGTCCCCGAGAGCCGCCATGCCGGTGCTCGGACAATACCCGGTGAGGGGCCAGGCGAGGCCCATAAAAATGCCGCCAGCCAGGACCCCCCAGTAACTGGTCTTGACATCCAGATGCGATGGGTTAATAGCGCCGAGGGCAAGCCCCACGAAGAGGAGGGCACTGGCAATCGAAATACCGAAGAGGATCGCCTTCATCAGATGGAGATCGGTCAGCCGGAGCATATTGATGATATTGTGCGGATTGGAGGCCCCGATACGCTGGAGAATAAAACCGAATGCCGCCCCTACTATAACAGCTAATAGTATTTCCATGTCACACCTCCCCTATTTCCGCCCGTATATCAGGATAGCGAGCGGTATCCCGGCAAGGAAGACCCCGATTGCAAAGAGATAGCCGCTGATTGAGGTCTGCATGATGCCGCTCATCATATGCCCGCTCATGCACCCCCCCCGCCAGCCGGGCCCCGAAGAGCAACACCACGCCGCCGGTAAATGAGACAACATATCGCTTCGTGCCCCCCTCGCCGAATCGGGATCGCCACACCGCCGGGGCGATCCGGTCGGACGCGGTCGGTTGCGGGCCCCCGGTTTTGGCCGATAGAAAGGCACCCAACACCATGCTCAGCACGAAGATGAAACTGTAGTTGATCGGATTCATTACGTTCTTTGAGTACTTGCCGCCGCTCTTGTTCAGGTAGGCATTCGTGCTGGCATAGCCAGATTTCGCAGACGGCCTCTTGGTGATAAGATTATCGGAAAGGGCATTCCAGACAATCCCATCGAATATCACAAATTGTGTCGAGACCCCGATCGGCTTGACAAGAAACACCGCAAGCAGGAAGACCACGCCCAGCGCAATCCCGCCCGTGAACCAGTTCCACTGCCCAGTCATAACGTCACCTCCTTATGGTACTGTACGATTAAGGAAAAGCCGGGAGTGCCTGGGGGTAACTCGGCCCTGGATAACGGTCCATTGCTCGAAAAAGCTTGGCCCGTATGACTCCAGGCACCTCTCCAGCGCCCTGCCCAAGATATACAGCCGCGTACAAAGTGATTTGAGATTAACCAGTAAGATAGGTAAGATAGAACGTATAGCGCGTGGAGATTATGACACAAGCCGCAAACAACGTAAAGGATATGTTCAGGGGGCGAATTGCCTCATAGTAAATGTTACCAAAGTAGGTGAATAAAGACGAGGCACGCTTCGGCCGTATTTCTGATACACGGCGCTGTTGGTGCCCGAAGCCCATTCGTCCCGTTTGTTACACAATGGTGAGCCAGGGATACACCTATGCTTACGCGATGAGCTTCGTGTGTTTCTGCTATTTGAGAATATCCCGTGCAATAATAAGCCGTTGGACCTCACTGGTACCCTCGTAGATGCTGGTCACCCTGACATCCCGCGCATATCGCTCGATGGGAAAATCCTTCGTGTACCCATAGCCGCCCAGAATCTGCATGGCGTCGTAGCAGGCCTTGTTGGCCGACTCCGTGGCATAGACTTTGGCCATGGATGCCTCTTTTGCGTAGTGCCTACCCTGGTCCTTGAGGTAAGCCGCCTTCAAGAGCAACAGACGGGCAGCTTCCAGACGGGTATAGTTGTCCGCGATCATCCATTGGATCGCCTGCTGGGTGGCGATGGGGCGATCGAACTGAATCCGCTCCTTGGCATAGCCCGTGGCGAAATCCATGGCAGCCAACCCAATCCCCAGCGACATGGAACCGATACCAATGCGACCTCCGGCCAGTTCATCGACCGCGATGCGAAAGCCGTCGTTCAGTTTGCCCATCATGTTGTTCTTGGGCACTCGACAGTCTTCGAAGAGGATTTCGTTTGTGGAGGAACCGGTCTGCCCCATTTTCATTTCATCTTTTCCGACAATAAAGCCCGAGAAGCTCGGCTCCACCAGGAAGGCACTGATCCCTTTCCTCTTGCTGGCTTCCTTGTCAGTCACGGCCCAAACCACGAACACGCCAGCATACTCGGCGCTGGAGATGAAGATCTTACCGCCATTGATCACGTAGTCATCACCATCCAGAACGGCCGTGGTTTTCATGGCTCCCGGATCAGAACCGGCACTGATCTCGGACAAGCCAAAGCCTCCCGCTGCATATTCACCGCTGCACAATGGCGGAATATATTTCTGCCTCTGCTCCTCGGTCCCCAGGGATTGGATGACTTCCGCCACCATGTTGGTCACGGATGTGGTGACCGCAGTTGAGGCACAGCCCCGGCCGATTTCCGTCATCACCAGCGAGAAGGCCACGGCACCAGCTGCGGTTCCACCATACTCGGGATCGACATTCAGTCCCATAAATCCGAGTTCGGCCAGCTTTCTCAGGTTGTTTTTCAGGATCTCCCGGTTCTTAGTTTGGTCCAGTTCGGCAGCCACGGGCTCCAGTTCCCTCTTGGCGAACTTGGCCGCCGTATCTTGAATAATTTTTTGCTCTTCAGTTAGATCGAAGTTCATGAGGCCCCTCCCTGTGCATACTCGTAAAAACCACGCCCGGTCTTACGTCCCAAAAAGCCAGATTCCACATACTTGCGAAGCAGCGGGCACGGTCGGTACTTGGAATCGGAGAATCCCTCGTACAGCGTTCCCATAATCGCCAGACAGGTATCCAGCCCGATCAGGTCCGCCAGGGCCAAGGGGCCCATGGGATGATTCATGCCCAGTTTCATGACATTATCGATGTCCTCGCGCGTGCCCACTCCATTGTACAGGCAGTACACCGCCTCGTTGATCATCGGCATGAGAATCCGATTGGCAATAAAGCCGGGATAGTCATTGGATTCAGCCGGGATCTTGCCGAACTTCTTCGCCAAGTCCCAAGTTATATGGAAGGTCTCATCGGAAGTGGCGATCCCTCGGATCACCTCCACCAGTTTCATGACCGGCACCGGGTTCATGAAATGCATGCCGATAACCTGGTCCGAACGTTTGGTCTGAGCCGCAATCCGCCCGATGGGAATGGATGAGGTGTTCGTGGCCAGGATGGCGTGCTTGGGGGAGATGTTGTCGAGATTGCGGAAGATATCGAGCTTGATCGGCTCGTTTTCCGTTGCTGCTTCAAGAACGAAATCGGCCTTTGCCATATCCTCCAAGTCTACACTGGTTGTGATGCGGCCAAGAACGGCATCCTTTTCCTCCTCGCTCATCTTGCCCGCGCCCACGTTGTAAGACAGTATCTTGGTGATCGTTTGTATTCCGCTCTCAACAAACTCCTCCTTGATGTCGTTCATGATCACCTGTAGTCCGCTCATTGCAGCCACTTGAGCAACTCCGTTGCCCATCTGGCCGGCACCGATGACTCCAAAGGTTTTGACCTCCATATTGTGCTCCTTCACCTCTACTTCTGCTGTCTACATTGATTGGATGGTAGCGAACTGAGAAGGGCTACCGTTTAATCACCATGGCGACTGCCTCTCCTCCGCCAAGGCAAAGGGACACCAAGCCCATTTTCTTGTCTTGACGAATCAACTCGTGAATGAGGGTCACCAACACACGGCAACCACTCGCACCAATGGGGTGACCCAGTGCGACACTGCCGCCATTGACATTGACCTTGGCGGGATCCAACTCAAGCTCCTTAAGCACCGCCACCGTCGCGCCGCTGAAGGCCTCATTGAGTTCGTAAAGGTCTACATCGTTAAGGCTCACGCCTTCCTTCTTCAGACACTTGGGAACCGCCAGCATCGGGGCCACGAGAACGTATTTCATGTCCAGACTGGCGGAGGCCTGAGAGCCGATGGTCGCCAAGACCTCACACCCCAGTTCTTCGGCCCTTTCTCGGGCCATCACTACAACCGCCGCCGCGCCGTCGGAGATGATGGACGCGTTGCCAGCAGTGGTTACGCCACCCTTTTTGAAGGCAGGCTTCATTTTTGCCAACTGTTCAAAAGAAGTGGGTCGAGGGCATTCATCTCGATCAAAAATAAGCGGATCGCCCTTGCGCTGTGGAACGGAAACCGGAACGATCTCCTTCTGAAACCTGCCGGCCTCAATCGATGCGAGTGCGCGCCGATAAGACTCCGCAGTGTATTTATCCTGATCTTCGCGAGTCACGCCATACTTCTCACTGCAAAGTTCGTTGGAGAATCCCATAGGAAAGTCGTTGACGATGTCCCAAAGCCCGTCATGTTCCATGTGGTCGTGTATGGTTCCCGCACCCATGCGATAGCCGAAACGAGCCTTCTCCAAATAGTACGGGGCCATGCTCATGTTTTCCATGCCGCCGGCAACCACCACATCGGCATCGCCCACCTGGATGGCCTGGGCCGCCAGCATGACCGACTTCAAGCCGGAACCGCACACCTTGTTGACAGTAAAGCACTCCGCCTCCCACGGCATTTCCGCCTTGACGGCAGCTTGTTTCGCCGGGTTTTGCCCGTACCCGCAGGGTAAAACTATGCCCATGATGACTTCGTTCACGACGGATTTTTCAATGCGCGCGCGACGAATAGCCTCGTTGATGGCAATCGCACCCAACTGAGTTGCGCCAATGCTGGCAAACGTCCCATTGAAACCAGCCACCGGGGTCCGCGCCGCGCTTACGATTACTGCCTCCCTCATTTTTCACGCCTCCCATTACAGAAATCCTTTGCAGAATACCCCGCGGCTTGCCGCGGGGAGCCCCCTCTACTATCCTATCTATAGCTATGAAAGTTGTAAAACTTTTTTCATAACGCGCAAATTTGATGCCACTGATTCGGGTAAATCATATGCTTCTGCATTAATTGCTTCCAGGTAAAACCCCGGCTCTGCCGGGAGACTCCCGGAGTTTGACAATTCCAGGAATATAAAGAAAACCTCCTGTCCGTGAACCGCTCAAAGTTTACGGGGGAGGAGGCTTTAATTGAACGGCGGCCGGATTTTAAGCCATACGTCACGGGAATGCAAGAATCATGTTATATTATATGGGGTATTGACCGGTTTTCAGCCGTGACGGGCGATTTCAAATTGCCACGGGATACGGAATATTATAGGATACATCCTATTCCATCGCCGTAACCCCTGCGGCACAAAATGAAAAGGAGAAACCATGCGTGTCATTGATCTGTCAGCCACGATCGCCCCGAGTCCCGACGGTACGCCGGATTTTCTCAAGACCGAAATCGTCTATCATGATCATGCCGAAGGAGCGGCGGGGATTAAGACCCTCTTCAACGTTCCCCCCGAGCTCCTGCGTGACGGTGAGGGATGGGCGACGGAGACCATCACGAGGCTGGGCACGCATGACTCGACGCATGTCGACGCGCCCTGGCACTACAACAGTCATATCCAGGGCAGCCGGGCGCCGACCATCGATGAACTGCCCCTCGAGTGGTTCTTCGGGGACGGGGTCAAACTCGACATGACCGCCAAGGGAGAAGGGGATCCTGTTACCGAAGAGGACATCAAGAAGGAGCTGGAGCGGATCGAGTACGGCCTTAAGCCACTGGATATCGTTCTGATCAACACGGGACGGGACGTGCATTACGGCCAGCCCGATTATATCTTCAAAGGCTGCGGGGTCACACAGGGCGCCACCCGGTGGCTCTATGAGCAGGGAATCCGGGTCATGGGGATCGATGCCTGGGGATGGGACGTTCCATTGAATCTACAGGCACAGCAGGCACTTGAAAAGGGTGACAGGGGTGTCTTCTGGGCGGCACACCAGGCGGACCTGCCCTATTCCCACATCGAACGACTGATCAATCTGGGAGGTCTCCCCCCCTTCGGCTTCACGGTCTCCTGCTTTCCCCTCAAGATCAAGGGGGCCAGCGCGGGACCGGCCAGGGTCGTGGCGATCCTTCCGGAATAAAAACAAGATATGAAGGAGAACAGACATGCCCTTTGAACTGATAAACGGTGTAAGCCTCCATTACGAGGAGGCAGGAAACGGTGAGGCGATTGTCCTCCTGCACGGCTATACGGGAAACACGAAGGACTGGGCCTACCAGGTGGCCCTCCTGTCGTCGGAGTACAGGGTGATCGCGCTCGATCACCGCGGCCACGGCATGTCCAGTGACCCTCACGACGAAGAGGACTACTCGATACCGATCTCAAGCGGCGATGTATACGGGCTTCTGCGCCTGCTGGGTATAGACCGGTGCTGTCTGATCGGGCATTCCATGGGGGGGTTCGTCGCGCTCCAGTTCGCCCTCGACCATCCCGATATGTTGAGCGCCCTGGTCCTGGTGGACACATCGAGCGGCACCTTTGACGTCGCGCTCGGATATCCCGAACTGAGGGCAAAGATGGACGAACTGGCACGGGAGGAGGGCATTGATGCGGCATTTGAATATGAGGCCACACACAACCCCATCCGAATTGAGCGTTTCCGGAGACATCCGCAGTGGCGAGAGGTCGCCCGTCTAAAGGCGCTCGGCACCTCGGTTGACGGGTATATCTATGTCGCAAGATCCTTCGGAAAGTGGCAACCGGTAACGGACCGGCTCGGGGAGATACGGGTGCCGACACTGATCTTCCGGGGGGATGAGGACATCCCCTTTGTGGGGGCCAGCGAGGTACTCAGGAAATCGATCGCCGGATCACAGCTCGTCGTCGTCCCCGGCGCGGGGCATTCCCCCCACGAGGAGACGCCCGCCATCTTCAATGAGAAGGTGGTGCCTTTTCTTGCAGCCGTTTACCGGAAGTAAGACTGGGCGGCTGCCCAAAGCGGCTCAAATAAGGTCTTGATAAAAAATCTCATATGGAAGAAGATGTCGGTGCAGGAATAAGGATTATTTCCAAAAGAGGTGGTGGGATCATAAGGATTAAAAGCTTGGAAAAGGTCCTATCTACTTTGTTTAGAAATTTACAAAGAACTCGACCCCCTGAATCCTTGAATCCTCGAACCCTGTGCCTCAACTAATTGGGAGAAGAACCACAAAGGATTGTCCATTACAATGAAGGAGAGTCTCATGTTTAAAAAAATCCTCTACCCTACCGATTTTTCAGACGTGTCAAAAAAGGCCCTCGCTTCTATCCTACAGCTCAAGACGGCCGGGGCTAAAGAAGTGATCGTCATGCACGTAATCGACAGCAGAAACCTCGACGCAATGGCCCAGTATGTACCCGCCGACCTTCAGAGGACCCAGGAGGCCCTTGAGAAGATCGCCCGGGAGGAGGCACAGGTGATTGCCGATGAACTCGAAAAGAAGGGGTTCACCGTGAAGATCCGCATCGAAGAGGGAATCCCTTCCAGAAATATCCTGGAAGCGGAAAAGGAGGAGGGTGCCTCCAGCATCGTCATAGGATCTCACGGTGTAAGCAACATCAAAGAGATTTTTCTTGGATCGGTTTCAGAAAAGGTGATCAGAAAGGCCAAGGGCCCCGTCATCGTTATAAAACGATAACGACCGGCCTGACGGCTTGACAAATCCCTGTTTCCGAAATAACAAGTGATGCTCTGACAAACCGGGTGAAACGGTTCGAGCGCCAAGCTTTATCTCGAACAGGTATGATAAAAACAAAAGGGGGAAGACGTTTGAAAATACTGCGCATTGACATGTCACAGCTCAAAACGAACACGGAGCCTCTGCCTCAAGAGTATACACTGATTGGCGGGAGGGGTTTGATTGCCAAGATCATGAACAGTGAGGTCCCGCCCGATACCGATCCGCTGGGGCCGGACAACAAGCTGATCATCGCCGCGGGACCGCTGGCGGGGACCATGGCACCTTCGCTCGGCCGCATATCGCTGGGGTGCAAGAGCCCTCTCACGATGGGGATCAAGAAATCGAACGTGGGGGGGCCGGCCGCCCAGAAACTGGACAAGCTGGGGATACGATCGGTCATCATCGAAGGGGCTCCCGAGGAGGGGAAATGGTATCTCCTGAAGATATCAAAGAGCGGCGCCTCACTGGAACCCGCCGACGCGTATGTGGGCATGAAAAACTACCCGCTCGCGGGTGAACTCCACAAAAAATACGGCAGCAAGGCCGCCCTGATCACCATCGGTGTCGCCGGTGAAAGAAAATACACGGGGGCATCGATCGCCCTGACTGACATCTATGGAGACCCCTCGCGAGCAGCTGGCAGGGGGGGGGTCGGGGCTGTTATGGGGGCTAAGGGACTGAAGGCGATCGTCATCGACGACACCGATTCCGAGAAGATCACCCTGGCCGATCCGGCCGCGTTCAGAGAAACGGTCAGAAACTGGGTAGGCATTATCAGAAAGGATGTGGGCTGCGGCCTCTTCCATACCTTCGGGACACCCCTCGCGGTTTCCAATCTCAGCATGGTGGGAAGCATGCCTGCCAGGGGAAATACCTCGGGGAGGCACGAGGACTTCAGGAAGGTCAGCGGGGATGCCATCAAGAATAAGGGCTGGGAGCGAGGCGGCAAGATGCACGCCTGCATGCCGGGGTGCGTCGTTCAGTGCTCAATCATCTACAACGGGCCTGACGGGAAGCATCTCTGCTCCGCCTTCGAATACGAGGCGATCGGCCTTCTAGGCACCAACCTCGATATTATCGATCTCGACGCCATCGCCCGGATGAAATTCCTGTGCGACGATATCGGCCTCGACCTTATCGAGATGGGCGGCTCCCTGGTCGTCGCCATATCCGGCGGCAGGTTGAAGATGGGAGATGCCGCAGGGGCAATCAAACTCCTCGGAGAGATCGGGGAAGGGACGGATTTCGGTGCGGTCCTTGGAAACGGCGCCGTGTCCACGGGGAAGGCCCTAGACGTCAAGCGGGTGCCGGTCTTCAAGGGTCAGGCCATTCCAGCCCATGACGGCCGGGCCGCCAAGGGGATCGGCGTAACCTACGCCACGAGCCCCATGGGTGCCGACCACAATGCCGGCCTCACCTACAAGCGGCCGGGACAGAAGACGGGACAGATCGAAAATTCGCTCGCCTTTCAGATCAGGGCGGCGGCCTGCGACACCACCGGCTACTGTCTCAATGCCGTTCCCGGTGGTCAGACCTCGGTCTACGGATTCTTTGCAGACCTCCTCAACGCCCGCTACGGTATGAATCTCACCGTGGATGATCTGGTGGAAATCGGAAAACAGACTCTGAAGGATGAAAACATCTTCAATAACCAGGCGGAATTCAGCAAGATATGGGAGCCCTATCCGGAGTTCTACCGGACGGAGCCACTCCCACCGACTAACCGGGTCTTCGATGTCGAGGACAGTGAAATCAAGGATATCTGGAACCGGATCGATGCCTACAAGGAAAAGGAGAAGGCCTTGGAGGTACGAATCCCACATCTGCCTTCCATGCTGATCGGAGCGGGCGTCCTGGCAAAGATCGGCGGCCAGGCGAAGGGGTTGAAGATAACAAAGGCCCTCTTTCTCTGTGATCCCGTCATGAAGCAGATCGGACGCGCCGACGAGATCATCGGCAACCTCGCCGCCAACGGCATCAAGACGGTGCTCTTTACCGATATCGAACCCGATCCCCCCATCTGGGAAATCGACAACCTGGGTGAGCTCTACGCGAAGGAAGGGTGTGACGGGATCATCGCCATGGGGGGCGGAAGCTCCATGGATGCGGCCAAGGCCCTCTCCGTGCGGGTGACCCATTCCGGCCACATGTCGGAGTACGAGAGCCTCGCCGGGGGATCGGGGAAGATAAAGGATATCCTCCCCCCGGTCATCTGTATCCCGACCACATCGGGGACGGGAAGCGAGGCGAATACCTACGCGGTTCTCACCGATACGGAGCGGGGCATCAAGTTCATCATAATGAGTGAGATCATGGTCCCGAAGGTGGCAATCATCGACCCGGAAGTGACAAGGACCATGCCAAAAAGCCTCACCGCCGAGACGGGGATCGACGCCCTCGCC
The DNA here is from genome assembly GCA_964468685.1 of uncultured Syntrophaceae bacterium. Lineage (GTDB taxonomy): Bacteria > Desulfobacterota > Syntrophia > Syntrophales > UBA2210 > UBA6078. Next base: position 12,274 of record CAYXUH010000019.1, read on the forward strand.
CACTGTATCGAGGGGTACGTGGGGACCCTGATGCCTTACCATCCCTACTATTCGACACTGGCCTATTACGGGATCAAGCTGGTCGGCAAGAGCCTCCCCCGGGCCTATCATACCCCCGACGACCTGGAGGCACGGACGGATATGGCCATGGCGGCCGTCTACGGCGGCGCTGCCTTTACCAAGGGACTGGGTGTCGCGCACAACTTCGGTCACGTCATTGGCGCCAGGTATCATATCTCCCACGGAAAATCGATCGCCCCTGGCCTGCTCTCCTTCGCCCGGGTAAACGAAAAGGCCTGCAGGGAGGATTTCGAGGATCTCGCCTGGACGCTGAACCATTCAAAAAACCTGGAGGAAGGGCTGCGCAAGTTGTATGAAGAGGTCGGCATGTCCACCCGGTTCAGGGACCTGGGGGTACCGGAAGAAGACCTTCCGAGGATCGCCTTCGAGGCGTCAAAGGATGTGGTCAATATCGTCGGCAACCCCATCTACCTCGAGGAACGCCAGCTCTTGGAGCTGCTGAAGGAATTCTACTAGAAGACTGTCTCCCTCAGACACTCAAGGGTCCCCTCTCGTTTTACGTACGAAAGGGGACCCCGTCTCTTTCACCGTCCAGCGAATATCAGGGCGTGGTAAGATCCGCGTCGTGAACCGGGTCATGAACAACGAGAGCGCGTCCCTTTTGTTTGGCCTGATACATCAGATCGTCCACCCGGGTCAGAAGGGCATCGGTACTCTCACGGTCCCGGTATTGCGCGACACCGAAACTGGCCGTCAGCAACCCGATCTCGGGAAAGGGCCAGGTTCGCAGCTCTTCCAGGAGGGCCTCCGCCAGATGTACCGCCTGAGGAAGAGTTGTATTGACGAGCATGATCAAAAATTCCTCGCCGCCCCACCGGGCCAGAACATCCAACGTGCGAATCCGCTCACGGATCAGTTTCACCAGTCCTTTGAGCACCCGATCCCCCGTTTCGTGACCGAAGCGGTCATTGACGACCTTGAAATGATCGATATCCAGCATGATGAGGGAAAACGGAACGGCGTACCGATTGCCGCGGCCCATCTCGCGGTGCAATTCCTCCATAAAATGGCGACGGTTGAAGGCGCCTGTCAGGGGATCCGTCACTGCCAGTTTCCGAAGTTCCTCCCCGAGACGCCTGCGCTCCGTCACATCCCGGCTCACGCCAAGAATTGCCACCGGCCGCTGTTGTTCATCCCGCAAAAAGGACAGAACGCTTTCGATCCAGATGATCGAACGGTCCTGGCGATATTCCTCGATTTCGATTGTGCGCATGCGCCGGGGATCGGCTTCATTTGCGTCGAGCACCATCTCCTCTTCCAGGATTTTCATCACGAGCTCCAGCGAATGGGGAGGCATTACCTCGTCGATGCCCTGCGCCATCGTTTCTTCAGGGGTGGATCCATAGAGCTGCGTGACGGAGGGACTGACATAGGCAAAACGGAGGGACTCCAGATCCAGTATCCAGAGACAGTCTCCGGAATGATCGACGATCAGGCGATATTTCTGTTCGTTCTCGCGCAGCGCTTTATTACGTTCCCGCAGGTCGACGATCTCCAGCTCCAGCGCTGCTAATCGCCGGCGCAGCACTTCTGTTTCCTGATCATGCCCCGCGGGGATCTCATCTCGCTCGTTCATGCCGATTAACCTTCTCCGTTCCTCATTGAATATCGTCGAGCAAGCCATGCCTCCAGAGGCGGGCGGTCCGGTGCGCTACAAGCCCTGAGGCGGCTCAATCCGACTGATCCTCTAACGATTCTGGCCAGCTGTTTTCTCCAGAGGCAACTGATACTGGCAAGCGAATGACAGGAAGTTGCTTTCTAAAAAAGAAGATGTAGGGAAACATATTCTTGTGTTGTATGTCAACGAAAATGGGGCAGAGGACGTGGCAACCGACACGGATACTGGGAGAAAGAATGTATCATGCGTCACTCATCCCCCCATCCCTTTTCAAACGCACAAAGACAACCCCCTGCTTCGGAAGGTTGCATTCGCCAGAACAACCGATGTCTCAACCTGCCTGTCCGGTATA
>CAYXUH010000019.1:14424-20092 GCA_964468685.1 uncultured Syntrophaceae bacterium
TCGGAAGGTTGCATTCGCCAGAACAACCGATGTCTCAACCTGCCTGTCCGGTATACGTTCCCGCAGGTCGACGATCTCCAGCTCCAGCGCTGCTAATCGCCGGCGCAGCACTTCTGTTTCCTGATCATGCCCCGCGGGGATCTCATCTCGCTCGTTCATGCCGATTAACCTTCTCCGTTCCTCATTGAATATCGTCGAGCAAGCCATGCCTCCAGAGGCGGGCGGTCCGGTGCGCTACAAGCCCTGAGGCGGCTCAATCCGACTGATCCTCTAACGATTCTGGCCAGCTGTTTTCTCCAGAGGCAACTGATACTGGCAAGCGAATGACAGGAAGTTGCTTTCTAAAAAAGAAGATGTAGGGAAACATATTCTTGTGTTGTATGTCAACGAAAATGGGGCAGAGGACGTGGCAACCGACACGGATACTGGGAGAAAGAATGTATCATGCGTCACTCATCCCCCCATCCCTTTTCAAACGCACAAAGACAACCCCCTGCTTCGGAAGGTTGCATTCGCCAGAACAACCGATGTCTCAACCTGCCTGTCCGGTATATGCCAGTACCGTCTCAAAAGGAGGTCCTTTTCCTGCTTGGTGACGAGTGTGTATCCATTCCTCTGGTAGAAGGAGATCGCCCACGTCGCGTCAGCCCAGGTCCCGACCAGGATGGGTTTTCCCGTCATCTCCTTGAGGTGGCGCAGGAGGACCGTTCCGAATCCCTTCCCCTGGTCCTGTGTGCGGACATAGGCATGGCGGATCAGCGTTACCTCTCCCCTGTCCTGGATGCCCATGACGGCGACAAGCCCTCCATCCCGCTCGGCGCCCCAGAAGATGACACCGTCTCGGATCTCTTTCGACAACTCGTCACTATCCATGTACGGATCATGCCATCGATCGGGAGGGATAGCACTGCGGTACGCCTGCGCAGCATCATTGATAATCCCATGGATCGACTCAAAATCGGATCTGGCACAGCGCCTGATCATACCGTTCCCTGTCTCCCCCTGATCATCCGGGGACAACCCGAATACACCGTGCCGCAATTGCGGTTCCCGTTATCGGTCTGTACGGCTGGTATGCGTGTTATGTCTGTAACAGCTTGAAACCCAGATCAGGGGCCTCGACCCGTCTGCCGGGGGTATCGGTCAGTTCAAACAGGATAACCTCCAGGATCTGCCATACCTTCACGCCGGCACGGATGCATCCCGTTACCGTATGATCGCCCCTCCCGCAGGCCATGTGCAGGTGCAGCGTGGGGCTGCCCTCCTCATCCGGAAACAGGGTGCCGGTACCCGCGACCTCATGCACGTCGCCCAGGATGTGTATCGCCGGAGTGACAGGGCGGGCATCCCCCCTCTCAGGACCTACAACGAGTCTGCTCCCCCCCGCGGCTCCGCCGACGATGATCAGAGCGGCGGCTGTTATGCCTTTGTCGCGGGCAAACCGTTCAATCTCTTCATGGACCATCTCCCCGTCCTCCAGCCGCAGCACGAAGGTTCGGCCCTGCTTTGCCTGTGAATATTGCATTGTCCTGTTCACCCCCCTTGCGTTAAGGTCTCCACGAGCTCATCGAGAGCGACCGCATTGTTCAGGTTCCGTTCCTTCGAACTGTAGACAAAGGTGATCGGGCCGTTACTGCCGCTTTCTCAATTCCTTCTTCAACACCTTGCCGACGAGGCTCTTCGGGAGGGCGTCCAGAAACTCAACCTCCCGGGGCGATTTGAATGTCTTCAGCCGTTCCGCGCAGTATGAGATGATCTCTCCGGGATCGGCGCGCTCCCCGGGGATCAGCACCACAAAGGCCTTGACATCCTCACCGTAGATTGGATCTTCTATACCGATGACCGCGGCCTCTGAAATCTTCGGGTGGGAGAAGAGCACCTCCTCGATCTCTCGCGGGGCGATATTTTCCCCTCCCTTGATGATAATGTCCTTCTTGCGTTCCGTGATGAAGAAATATCCATCCTCATCCCGGTAACCGATATCACCGGTGTAGAGCCACCCGTTCTTGATCGCCTCGGCCGTCTCCTCCGGCTTATTCCAGTACCCTTTCATCAGCATGGGGCCTGAAATAATAAGTTCTCCTTCCTGGCCGGGAGGAAGCTCGTTACCTTCAAAATCAACAACCTTCAGCTCCGTGCCCTTCATCGGCACTCCGATAGAGCCGATTTTTTTCTTCCCCTCAAAGGGGTTGGACGAATTGTTGGCGCCGGCCTCGGTGAGCCCCCAGCCTTCAGTGATCTCATGGCCGAACTTTTCCTTGAAACTATCCCATGTGTCCCGGGTAAGCGGCGCCGAACCGCATGTCCAGTATTTCATCGAACTGATATCGTACTTTTGCAGCCCGGGGTCCAGCAGCATGTAGATATACATGGTTGGAACGGCCGCAATCGCGTTGGCCTTGTATTTTTCAATGGAGGAAAAGATCTTGTCGATATCGAATGAGTTGATAAGAATGACCTTTCCACCACCCAGGAGAGCGCCGTAATTCATACTGGCGATCCCATATGAATGGCAAAGCGGTAGAACACCAATACCTGTCAGGCCGGAGGGTAGATTGAGAGTGTCCAGTTGCATCTTCGCGTTGGAATAGAGGCTGTAGTGGGTGTGCATTACCCCCTTGGGGGTTCCCGTGGTTCCTGCCGTATAAATCAACGCGGCAACTTCGTCATCTTCGGTTTTTTCCATTTCCAGTTCATCTGAACTGTTTTCCAAAAGCTTTCGATAGGACAAGGTATGCGACGGAACCGGATCATCGATCAGGATGATGTTTTTGATGGCCGGGGCCTGTCTCCGACAGGCCTCGATCTTGGGGAGAAATTCCATGCTGCTGATTATCGTCTCCGCCCCCGTATCCTCGTAGATGTAGGCAATCTCCGAATCTCCCACCAGGAAGTTGATGGGGACGACCACGGCACCGATCGCGTGAACCGCACGAAAACTGTAAATCACTTCGGGACAATTGGGCATCTGTATGATGACCCGGTCCCCCCGTTTGACCCCTAATCGCTTTAAGGCATTCCCCAAGCGTAATGAAGCTTGCCGTATCTCCACGTTGGTTATCTCTTGTCCTTCGAATACCATGGAGACGTGTTCACCAAATCGTTTGATTTCATTGTCCGAGAGTTCAGCGATGTTCATAGTTTCTCCTTTCCCATGCGTAGGTGCATTCGATGTGATCAGGATACTTTCAAAAACAGGGACATATCTTCATCTACGGAAAGCGTTTACACGCATTTTTCAACGATCAGGTTCACTGCTCAGAAATGCAGTTATGCGCTCAAAGGCTTGCGGATCCTGGAGCAAAAAGAGGTGGCCTCCTTCAAACACCTCGAGGCGGGACTGCGCAATCTGTCGGTGCATCGCCTCAAGATTGGAAGGGGGAGCAATGCCGTCGTAACGGCCGCCGCAGATGAAGACGGGCATCCGGAGGGTGGAAAGCCGGTCATGGGTATCGTGCCCCGCGCGTGCCTCGATCTGGCGGCGGGCACCCACGTTCCGATCCGGTTCGTCCGCCCCGACCATGATGGTTGCCTCCACCTGATCAACGAGGGTTTGGAGCTTCTGCGGGTGGGCTGCCTGCCATCCGGCGTCGCGACGCGTATCGCTGAGCAGGACCGTGCCCAATGCTTTCTCCTGTGGGGCTAGATCGCCGAGTTCGTGCATCGGGAATGAAGCCCCCCCGGCGCCGCCGCTGCTGGTGCACGCCAGCACCAGCCGTTCGACCTGTCCCGGAAAGCAAATCGCGAATTCCTGGGCCACCATCCCGCCGAAGGATACACCCATCACAGAGCATCGGTCCCATCCCACCGCCGCCAGCAGGCTTTCGGCATCCATGGCATAGTCCGCCATGGTATAGGGGATGTCCGGCCGGTCGGTTTGCCCGAGACCTCGCTGGTCATAGGCGAGAATCTCGAAATGATCCGCAAGAGGGGAGTCGAAGATGGAGGGCCGATGGCGAAGGTCTCCTCCGGTGCCGCCGACATAGAGGAGGCGCCCCCCTGTTCCACGGATCTCGTAATAGATTTGAATATCACGAACGGTAACGAATGGCATGGATACCCTCTTCCTGCGAACGAATGAAACGTTACATTTCACGCCTGCTCGCGCGTACCGTGTACACAACCGGAATGGGCAGTAATGACTTTGTCTTACCGGAGCGTATCAGAAACTATGGCTCCTGTCCATTGCCCTGCAGCCGTGTGCGCAGGTTCAGGATGTGACGTGCCGGATATACGCCCGTGGGGCAGACACGGCTGCAGGCCAGAGCCCGATCGCACAGACGCTCCCCTCGCTCGTCACCCGCCTGTTTCAGCAGGACGCGGGCATCCTTCCCCGTGGTCTTCTGAAGCTCCGCGTTCAGGGCGGCCAGAGCGGCCGGCCCCATGAAGGGCTTTCCTTCGCCGGCCACAGGGCAGGCCGAGACACAGCACCCGCACTCGATGCAGTTCTCAAACCGCTCGAAGCGTTCGATACCCTCCGGGAGTTTTTTGCCGCCCACGTCCTCCGCGTCCCTCAGGTAATCCCAGCGCTCATCGATATCTTTATACAAGGGGGTCATATCCACGGCCAGATCGCCCAGCAGGGGAAAACCGGGGAGGGGTTCCAGCCTGATGGTTCCTCCCTTGAACTGGGAGAAACGCGTGACACAGGCCAACCGCTCCTCGCCGTTGATGAGCATCCCGCAGGTGCCACACGATGAGTGGTGGCACGACCGCCGGAACATCAGGGTGGCGTCCAGCCCCCCCTGGATCATCTCAAGGGCGTCCAGGATGCTGATGTCCCCATCGATGGTCAGGGTAAAGGTCTCAAAGCTGGGCGGGTTTTTGCTGTAGGGCCGATGGCGCCGGATCTTCAGGCGGATCTTCTTTTTCATGCGATACTCCTTGGCGGACCGTCTCCGGGCGCCGCGGCGAAAAACCGGCGCCAGGTGAGGAGTGGGGTTGTGCGGGTTCGGCAGGGAATCTTGTGCCCTGTCTTTCGGCAGATCAGGTCGGCGGTCTTTTCGGCCATGGCCCTCACCGTCGTTGCCTTGCCCCCCAGGAGAGAGACAATCCCCTCCACGCCGTGGGTAACCTTGTGATCGTAACACTCGAAGGTGCGGCTGATCTGCTGAGGGCTCGACGCATCTAAATCCCGGATCAGGGGCCGCGCGGCGCTCCAGGCCGAGCGAACCTCCGCCTCCCCGACCATCGGCACCATCAGGGCACACATCTCGATGATCCGGGCAATATGCTCCTTCGGCAGGGCCACGTCATCCGGGTCATCGGCCAGCCACAGAGAGGTCCCCAGGACAGAGAGCCCACGCTGGGGGACAATGATATCCCCTTCACCAGCCAGGCGCATCCGGTTGATCACCATATTGGTCACCCTCCCCTCGACGGCAACCATGACTCCCGGTCCCGGCTGGACCGGGACATCGATACCGGCCAGCGCAGCTACGCGTCCAGCCCAGACCCCCGCGGCGTTGACGACCAGATCTCCCCTCACCGTTCTCGTTTTTCGGGTCTTGTAATCGAGGATCTCTACACCGATTACCCTCCCCGCCCGGGTATCGACCCACTGGACCTCGCAGAAGGGATGGAGATTCGCCCCGTTCTCACGGGCCGTGGCAAAGAAGTGCATGGCCAGCCGCCAGGCGTCGATGGTGGCGTCGGGGACCTGCAGGGC
>CAYXUH010000019.1:20192-23311 GCA_964468685.1 uncultured Syntrophaceae bacterium
CCAGAGTCCCACTTGAAATCATCATATCCGTTTTCGTGGAGAATTCCTTCAACACTGCTTCGGTCCATCTTCTCTCCCCTGCGCAAGGATCGCGCTACTTCGGGCACCCATACCACGGTATGTTGCTAACGGACGAGTTTTCTGGAAAATTCCCCCCGTTTCTGGTATCACCGGTACGCGATTACTGTAACAGGGGACGGGAGAAGGTGTCAACAGCAAAATACCTGATTAACTCCTTGAAATTATTCTGTTACGCCGACCATTAATCTGGAATAGAGAAATGATAATCCCCTAACTTTTGTAGAAATTCGCAAAATGGAGAGTCGATTATGCGTCAGGAATTGAGCGAGGAACTCGGGGAAAGGGTAAACAACTTGAGGAATAACAATCAAGAGGAGCAGGACTGCAAGTCAACTCCCAGGCTCTCGCAGGACGATTATGGCACTTTTTTCGAGGCCTTGCCGGTTGGTGTCTATATTATTCACGATGGAAGCTTCAGCTATGTCAACCCGTGGCTCTCTCACGTATTGGGATACGAAAACTCCGAACAATTGATCGGGAAACCATTCCTGGAAGTTATTCACCCCCATGACAGGGAACGAGTCAAACTCGTAATGCAAGAGGGAAGAGATCAAAAAGCTCCTGATCGGGGTGTTTGTCGTGTGCTCAAAAAAGATGGATCCGTTATCTGGGGCAGTCTGGGTGGGCGGGCCATGATCCATGACGGGAAGCAGGCGTATGCGGGCCACGTAACCGACGTTACTCCCTTGAAAGAAATGCAGGACTCCCTGAAAAAATATAAAACCATCATCAATGAAATAGAAGATGGCGTCGGCGAGACAGGCATCAATGGGAATCTGCTGTTTATCAACGATGCCGGATGCAGGCTGCGGGGATGCACGCGGGAAGAAATCATTGGGACCAACTATCGATCTTACATTGATGTTGATAAAAAAGGGGCAAGATTCGTACGAAATGCATACAACACGGTATACAGAACGGGGGTACCCGGCAGGTTCATCCACGAATTAGTGAGAAAGGACGGCACACGAAGGATAGTCGAAGATTCCGTTTCCCTGATTCGAAATACGGACGGAAGCATCACAGGATTTCGCACGGTACAACGGGATGTAACCGACCGTGAGGAGGCGGGGAAGAAGTTGATCGAGCATCGCACCCGTCTGGAGGCCATATTCAGAAGCGTAAAAGACGCCATTATCACCGTAACCCCCGAACTACGGGTTATCGCTGCAAACACGTCAACGGAAAATATTTGCGGGGTCAGGGTTAAAGATATCGAGGGCAAGATATTCCCGCACTGCTTTAACCAGTGTAGCCAAGCGTGCTGCGAGGTGTTGCGGCAGACCATCGAAAAGAAAACAACCATCAAGGAATATCATATCGAGTGCAACTCTCAGGTGCACGATCGTCAGATCGTGAGCGTGAGCAGCTCCCCACTCCTTGATCCAGAGGGTAAATTTATGGGAGCAGTGCTTGTTATTCGGGATGTCACCCTGCTTAGGGATCTGAAACGGGAGTTAATGGAGAGACACCAGTTTCAGAATATCATTGGGAAAAGTAAAGAGATGCAGGATCTCTATGGGCTTTTAGAAGACCTGGCCAGTCTGGAGACCACAGTCCTGGTCACGGGGGAAAGCGGAACGGGAAAGGAGGTCATCGCCAAGGCACTTCACTACAGCGGTCGCCGCGCCGGCAAGCCATTCATCAAGGTAAGTTGCTCGGCATTGGCTGAAAACCTCCTTGAAAGTGAGCTGTTCGGCCATGTGAAAGGGGCGTTTACGGGGGCCATTAATGACAAGCAGGGGCGTTTCCAGGCGGCCGATGGCGGGACGATCCTGCTGGATGAGATCGGCGATATTTCGCCTCTTATCCAGCTCAAGCTTTTAAGGGTCCTGCAGGACAAAGAATTTGAGAAGGTTGGAGAAACCATTACCCGGAAGGTGGATGTGCGTGTTATTGCATGCACCAACAAAGACCTCAAAGAAAAAGTGAGGAATGGTGAATTCCGGGAAGATTTGTATTACCGTCTCAAGGTAGTGGAAATCCCTCTGCCTCCGCTTCGCAAAAGGCTCAAGGATGTGCCGTTGCTTGTCGATCACTTCTGTAGTATCTTTAATAAAAGTTTCCCTAAGGACATCGAGGGTGTATCGAGTGATGTGCTCACCTATTTCATGGATTATCCCTGGCCGGGCAATGTACGGGAGCTTGAACACGCTATCGAGTGCGCCTTTGTGCTCTGTCACGAGAGAGTCATTACCCTTGAGCACCTACCACCGGAGATCAGAAATTATAAGAGACCGACACGGGCAACAGTCCCCGATATTCATTCGGATAAACCGGAAGAAGCCCAGAATATTCTGGATGCTTTAAACAAGGCCCTGTGGAACAAAACCAGGGCCGCTCATCTGCTCGGTATCAGCCGACAGACGCTATACCGGAAAATTTATGAATATGAAATCCTGAAAAAAGTGTAACAAAAGTGTAATATGTGACATAATATAACATTACATACTGTAACATCACCTCCCCTCGGCACCTCTTTTTTATCCGCAGCACGCCATAAGACACGAGAATAAAACCATTCTTTAAATTCCTTCGCTCGTTCTGTGATCGGTATGGATCTTGCTGGTATGGTGAGTTGCATTTCCTTTAGTTACCGATAGAGATCGGGTTGTTCGGGGGTAGGAATATTTACAGTCGTACCGACAGGGCTAGCATACAGTTTGGAAATGATTTGGGGAAAGGCTTCCAAAAAACACCTTCCAAGGACTTTGATCCACATGATAACGGTTTTCATCTCGACCGGGAAAGTATGTTTTGAAACCAGCTGTGCCTGTGGGAAAAGGGCACGCGGGAATAATCATAGAAAGCAGTATTTGGAAAGGGAGGATTAAAGTAATGGTAAAGAGATTTAAGTTTAGTTTGTTTGTTATCGCAGCACTTGCACTTACGCTCTGTTTCGCGTCTACCGGGATGAGCGCCGCTCCGTCGGGAGAGCCGATCGTGATCGGGTACGCAGGGATGGTGCTATCGCCGGGTACGAGGCCCTGCATGGCCATCCAGAAGCTGGCGGTTCAGGAGATCAACGCGGCGGGTGG
>CAYXUH010000020.1:0-23037 GCA_964468685.1 uncultured Syntrophaceae bacterium
CTCCTCGGGGTTGTCCCCGCGTCCTGGCTGAAGGCTGTCGTCCTTCTCCAGCCCCTCTGTTCCGTTTGCTTTTTCCCCGCGGGCTTTGCTGTTCTCTCCGCGATTGTTCCCCCCGAGAGCAGGAATGTCGCCGTTTCCATGTCGATCCCTATTGCCTTTCTGGTGGGGGCGGGTCTCTTCCCGACAGGGATCGGGGTTATGGGGGATGCGAGGATGTTCGGAACCGGTTTTATCGTGATCGGGGCTCTTATCTTCGCGGGGTGTATCCTCCCCCGGTTCGTGCGATTAAAGGAGGAGTGATCACAGGGGGCCGCGGTTATTCCTCTGTTTCAGATACCGGAACAGCTCGTCGAATGACTGGGCCGCGTCCTGGTAGCCCTGATCGTAGGCGGCGTAGAGTCTGTTCTTGCTGCGTTCGATGCGACCAACCGGCAGGTCCGACCGGGGTCGGATGACGAAGGCCTCGCCGCTTTGTTCCATATCGTCGATGAAATCCATTGTCTCATTGTACCCGGTATGCCTGCGTGCGAGGGCCTCGGAGAGGGCGGGAAAGCGGGGGTAGCGTATGCGGGCGAGTCCGCCGATCCGGGAGGGTTTTTTCCGGTATCCCTTCGGCCGTGTCAGGATGATGACCTGTGTGGTATTCCCATCGCCGATGCTCTTCCTGATCGGAACGGGATCGGAGAGTCCGCCGTCCATGAGGACCAGTCCGTTGAACCGAACCGGTTTCGCTATAAAGGGCAGACAGGTCGAGGCCTGGAGCACGGTGAGGTAATCTTCCCCCAGCTCGGTCTTTTCAAAGTAGAGCGCCTCCCCGTTCGAACAGTCCGTAACGACGGTGACACACTTCACGTCGCTCCCCCTGAAGGTCTCATAATCGAAGGGAACCAGGGAGTTGGGGATCGTGTCGAAGATGAAGTCCATCCCGAAGAGCTCCCCCCCTGTCAGGAGACGCAGATAGCTGAGGTAGCGCGAATCGTTGACGTACCGGGTGTTAACGATCCGGTTTCTCTCGGGCTGACGGGAGACGTAGTTGGCCGCGTTGCACGCCCCCATGGAGACGCCGATCACGTAGGGGAAGAAGATCCCCTTGTCCGTAAAGAGGCGAAGAACACCCGAGGTATAGATCCCCCGGAGCCCCCCGCCCTCAAGAACCAGTGCGCTATTTTTCAGATCCATAGAATAGGAACCCCATGTTCGTTAATGACACCATATCACTGGGAACGGCACGAATCGGATACGAATATATCCGGCGACAATCTTTTTGTCAATATGTGCCCGGCGGGACAATGATTTGACCTTTTCTGTAAAATGGTATATGAATGCGCGCTTCTGACCGGGCCCCGGGGTCCGGTTTTTTGTGTCTATGAACAAGTGAGGTTGAAGAGAGTGGACAAGCACCATCGAAGAGAAGTGGACCGGCGCCGTAATTTCGGGATCATCAGTCACCCCGATGCCGGGAAGACGACCCTGACTGAAAAACTCCTGCTCTTTGGCGGGGCGATCCAGCAGGCCGGGGCCGTGCGGGCCCGTAAGGCCGCGCGCCACGCGACGAGCGACTGGATGAACATCGAAAAGGAGAGGGGAATCTCGGTAACGACCTCGGTCATGAAGTTCAACTACCTCGATTATGAGATCAACCTCCTTGACACCCCGGGGCACCAGGATTTCTCGGAGGATACCTATCGGGTGCTGACCGCCGTGGACAGTGCCCTGATGGTGATCGACAGCGGCAGAGGGGTAGAGCCGCAGACGGAAAAGCTCATGGAGGTGTGCCGCATGCGGAACACTCCGATCATCACCTTTATCAACAAGCTGGACCGTGACGGCCGTGCACCCCTGGATCTGCTTTCGGACATCGAAGAAAAGCTCCAGATCGAGTGTGTCCCGCTCTCCTGGCCGATCGGCATGGGTAAATCCTTCAGGGGGGTCTACAATCTCTATAAGCACGAACTGCACCTCTTTACCCCCGGTGAAAGCAGACAGACCCGGGGGGGTATCACGATACACGATCTGTCAGATTCCCGCCTGGACGAGCTTTTGGGCAGTCAGGCGGAGGAACTTCGCGGTGAGATAGAGCTCCTGGAGGGGGCTGCCGCTCCCTTTGAAATGGAACAGTATCTCAAGGGAAACCAAACCCCCGTCTTCTTCGGCAGCGCCGTCAACAACTTCGGCGTGAAGGAACTGCTCGACGCCTTTGTCACGATGGCACCCGCGCCAGCGGCGCGTGCCACGGTTACCAGGGATGTCTCCCCCTATGAGGAGGCCTTTTCCGGGTTTGTCTTCAAGATCCAGGCGAATATGGACCCCGGGCATCGCGACCGGATTGCCTTTCTGCGTGTCTGTTCGGGGACGTTCCGCCGCGGGATGAAGGTAACGCACCACCGGATCGGCAAGGATGTCGTCATCGCCAACGCCACCATCTTCATGTCGCAGGAGCGGGCCAATGTCGAAGAGGCATATCCGGGGGATGTCATCGGGATTCACAATCACGGCACGATCAAGATCGGAGACACCTTTACCGAGGGGGAACTCCTGAAGTTTACCGGTATTCCAAACTTCGCCCCGGAACACTTCCGGCGGATACGGCTTGAAAATCCCATGAAGAGCAAGCAACTCCAGAAGGGACTCCTGCAGCTCTCCGAGGAGGGGGCCGCTCAGATATTCCGGCCGCTGGGGGGGAGTGATTATATCCTGGGGGCGGTAGGGGCCCTTCAGTTTGAGGTGACGTCAGAGCGGCTGCGGGCCGAGTATGGGGCCAACACCCTCTACGAAGATGTGCCGTTCGGGGTCGCGCGCTGGGTGACCTGCGACGATCCAAGGCTCCTGAAGGAGTTTGAAGAGGAAAACCGGTCCTCCCTGGCCCTCGACGCCGAAGGATATCTGACCTTTCTGACCTCCAGCGAGTGGCGGCTCGCGCGCTTCATCGAAAAATGGCCTGAAATCAGCTTCCACAAAACCTGTGAACGCAGCTAGACCCCGGGTACGGTCTGGAGACCGCCCGGTCTCACTGATCTTCCTGAAACATCACCGCTCGATTGCGGCCCTCGTTCTTTGCCTTGTACAGGGCGATGTCGGACTCTTTTGCCAACTGATCAAAGGGCTTCTCCCCACGGGGGGCGCTGGAAACCCCCAGGCTGATAGTGAGGTTGATCCGTTCCTTTTCAAATTCCACCTCCGCCAGCTCAACCTGGAGGCGGAGCCGTTCGGCCACATCGCGTGCCTTGGATATCTCCGTCTGCGGTAACAGGACCATAAACTCTTCTCCCCCGACACGCCCCAGGATATCTGAGGGTCTCAGAATGCTCGTTATTGTGGAGGAGATGTACCGGAGGGCCGCATCGCCCGCTGCATGCCCGTATTTGTCGTTAACCGCCTTGAAACGGTCAAGGTCAATCGAGATCAGTGATATCGTCGAGTTGTTACGTTGAGAGGTGGCCCTGGCCTTTTCGACCAGCTTTATGAATGCACGGCGGGTGAAGACGTCCGTAAGGTAATCGATCTCCGCCTGCCGTCGGAGCTGTCCCAGGAGATGATTCGATATAAGGAGAATATATCCGATGGTGAGTGCGAAAAGGGCTATGACCGATTCACTGAAGGCAATCCTCGCCATGCCTCCACCCTCGAAGAGGGTTCTTGTGTCCGGAACGGTCAATGTTATCGCCGAGCGTATGAGGTTGAACACGCCGTGAAGGGTAATGAGAATGGCAAATCCGGACGTTATGAAACGGTCATGAAGGGGTATGCCGGCAATCTCGAAAGCGATAAGGAAACACATGCACGCGATAACCATGGAGTTGAGGGAGGAACGCAGTGCCATGCTGTTTGTACCGTTACCCTGTGTCAGTTTGATTAGGGCTGTCGAAAAGAGGACCAAAAGCACCAGAAACAGGATAAGGGTTATTTTGTCGGTTGCCGTCTTTCCCTGATATATTCGGAACCCCATGTAAATGGTGTAATATCCGATAATGATGAGGGCGTTGGCACAGACAACGGAGAAGATGGGGTGAAGGGCTGTCCGCGACAATAGGAGAAGAAAGCCGAAGGCATGGAAGAGATTTCCAACGGCCCAGTGGCGAACCCCCGGGACGCCCGGATTCCACTCCAGAATCACCAGGTATGTACCCACAGCCATAAAAAGCAGAATGGTGTTGACTGCTATGAGTGTTGGGACATGCAGTATTGCCATTATAGACAGCTTCCTCGGGACCGTATCTGCCCAGGTTGCCCCGCAGATCAAATAAAAGGAAAACATTAAATGAACATTTTTCTAAGTATAATCTATATTTGTCTTAATTGCCACCTCCATCTTTCTGCCGTGGGCTTGATGGAAACCCGGAATTATGCTAGCAGCAGGAGACTCGAATACCACGGAGAGGGGAATGAAAAAGATGAGTGAACTGTTCGGCCTGAATGACCGTGTGGCCGTTGTGACCGGGGCCTCTTCCTGACTCGGTGTGACCTTCGTCGGGGCACTGGCAAAGGACGGGGCGGACTCTGCCGACGGCGGAGGCGGGTCAATAAAAAAGTTGTAACTATTGTGTTTTTTTGTGGTAGAGTTTTTACGAGAGCCTTCATGGTATCATCCGCTTTGCGTATACATAGAAGGGGGGGCGCACGGTGAAAAAGATACTCGTAGACTTTGACCTGGGAAAAGGTCGTGTCGAACAACTGAGAAAGAGCTGCGGCGGGTGCGATGTGGTCCTGTGCACCGACAGGACACTCTTTGCGCAGCAGCTCAGGGATACTGAAATTCTTATCACCTTTCTCCATCCGATTACGGCCGAGATGGTAGACGATGCCCGCGGGCTCAAATGGATACAGGCAATGACGGCGGGGGTCGATATGCTTCCCCTGGATACGATTCGGAAGCGGGACATTATCATTACCAGCGGCAGGGGGATTCACAAGATATATATGGCGGAGTATGCCATTGCGGCGATGGTCAACCTCGCGCGGAACTCTCACTTGTTGTTCAGGAACCAGGTGGCGGGACGGTGGGACCGCTCGGTCCCACAGGGGGAGATATACGGCTCCACCCTCGGCATCCTCGGGCTGGGGAGTATCGGCCGTGAAGTCGCGAAGAGGGCCTCCTGTTTCGGGATGCGGGTGATCGGCGTCAAGCGCACCCCCGGACCGGTCGAGTGCGTGGAGCATGTCTACGGCTTCGATGGGATGAAGGAGGTCTTCAGACAGAGCGACTACGTGATCAATCTCCTCCCCGACACGCCCCAGACGCGCAGGGTGATCGACAAGGAGCACTTCGATCTGATGAAGGAGACGGCCTGCTTTATCAATATGGGGCGGGGAGCGACGGTGAATGAGGCAGACCTGATCGACGCCCTTCGGAACGGGACGATCCGCGCCTTGGTCAGCGACGTCTTTGCCGTCGAACCGCTCCCGCCCGACAGCCCCCTGTGGACGCTGGAGAATGCCGTCCTGACCCCCCACATCTGCGGGGTGTCGCCCAAAGACATGGAACGGGGGATAAAGATCATTCTCCACAACCTGGAGATCTATCTTGCCGGGTCCGGCACGATGGAGAGCGTAGTCGATCTCGCCCGGGGATACTGAGCACTCCCCGGTGGATATGGCTGCGTTTTTTCATTTTTGGCTTTTCCTGTAATGGCTTGTAACACAATAGTATGTATGGTAGCATCCCGCTCAAATAGCTTGTTTGTTTGCCAGTTCCATTTCTATCGCGTGTGAACGACCTGTTGTATGCTCCGTGAAGGGGAGTTGTTCTTTTGTGGCCTTTAATCAAAAAATGTCTCTGCCCTGAAATGCTCGTTTAATTGTATTATCTCAAATGGTTGTACGTTTCTGGAGGAACACTGTCTACGTGACTCGACTGCACACCATTGACGAAAATATAAATCTTGAACCGACCTTCCAAACCATCAATGGAATACCGATCGGCCCCTGCCGAATATCCCGTCTCGATTTTATGGGCGTGACGGACGATTTTGACAGGTGTGAGGCCATCTTTGCCGTCAAAAATATTGATTGTTCCACGGTGCTGAGAGGTATCGCGGTCGTAGTGGACAGACCCGTCTTAACCATCCGTGAACGGATTTTACCAGGGTTGGCGGGGTGATCAATTTTTCAGCAGGGGGGACGGCTGTGCCTTGAGACCAATCCCAAAAGGACCCGGCAACAGCGTCTGAAACGAGCTCCCGTTTTTGCATGTGACAGTCATTGTGGTGGACAGATGACAACACGGCGCACGAAATTCCGATTCGGCAATCTTTCCATACGGGCGGAACTCTTTCTTTTGTCTCTGGCCGGGATGCTGGCCCTGGTTCTGGTGGATACGGTACTGATCGTCAACGAGCAGAGGAGGGTCAACGAAAATCTTGAGGAGGAACTCTCTTCCATTGCGGATGTGGTGGCCCGCAACAGTGGAGACGCCATGTCGCTCGGTGACGAACGGGCGGCCCGGAAAGGGCTGGCATCTCTGTCCATAAAACCCGATATTGTTCTTGCGGTCCTGTACGATAAAAACACTCAAATCCACAGCACATACAAACGGAGCGGGATAGACGAGAATGCCCTGATCACCAGGCTGCGTACCGCCTATCCCCATTGGCAGATGACCCTGCGGGGGATAGAGACGCGAGGTGGTTTCACCCACATGTCTAACCGCCATATGTATGTCATACGACCTGTCCTTGCGAACAATACATTCGTCGGTGCCCTTCTTCTGGTTGATGACATGAAGCGGATCTACAGGAGACTGGAGGCCTATTATATCGTTATCGCATCTCTTGCGATCATTACGATCCTGCTGGTAGTCTTTTTATCAAACAGGGTCCAGAAGATCCTTGTCGATCCGCTGGTTGAAATGATGCAATCCATAAATTTGGTGACCAGGGATAAGGATTATTCCGTCCGGATACGGAAACGCCGCAATGACGAACTTGGTGTCTTGATTGACCGGTTTAACGGCATGATCGGAGAGATTCAGGTGAGGAACAAAGAGTTGCAGGGTTACAGTTCCGGCCTCGAAAGGATGGTTGTGTCCCGCACGGCGGATCTCTTCGAGGCCCAAAACGAGATGAAAGGGATGGTGGTCCATCTCGAAAAGGCCAAGGAGGGGGCCGAAGAGGCCACCCGGGTGAAGTCCCAGTTCCTGGCAAACATGAGTCACGAGATCCGCACGCCGATGAATGGTGTTCTGGGTATGGCCGAGCTGTTGCTGGAGACAGGCCTTGCCGATGAACAGCGTCGGTTTGCCGAAATTATTCAGAGCTCGGGTAAGTCGCTCCTGGTAATCATTAATGATATCCTGGACTTTTCCAAGATAGAGGCAGGCAAACTCGATCTTGAAGAGATCGATTTCAACCTGCGACTGCTGATTGAGGATGTCGTTCAGCTGCACGCTTCACGGAGTAGTGCCAAGCCGCTTGAACTGACCGTTCTCATCCCGGAGGGAACGGATATCTTTCTCAGGGGAGACCCCACCCGGCTCCGGCAGGTCCTCAATAACCTTGTGAGTAATGCCGTCAAATTTACGAGAAAGGGTGAAGTCGTCGTGCGAGCCTCCACGACAAGGCACGGGAACAAACGGGTGACGCTGAATCTGTCGGTCCTCGACACGGGGGTCGGGATCAGCTCGGAAGACCGTCAGAAACTCTTTAAGCCCTTCTCCCAGATTGACCGGTCGACAACCCGGATGTACGGAGGTACGGGGCTCGGCCTGGCGATTTCCATGGAACTGGTTTCATTGATGGGGGGCGTTCTGGATTGTGAAAGCGAACCGGGGAAAGGCTCGAACTTCTTTTTTACCGCGGATCTTGGAATAACCCCTGAAAAGAAAAGAAAAAAATCTTTCCCCAATGTTGAAAGGTTGCGTGAACTTCGCGTCCTTATCATTGATGATAACGCAACGAACCGGGAAATTCTTGATCGACAGACGGCTTCATGGGGGATGAAAAGTGAGAGTGCCGGGGGAGGGGTCGAAGGACTCGATAAACTGGTTTTGGCCGGGCAGAGAGGAGAACCCTTTGATGTGGTCCTCCTTGATATGGATATGCCGGATATAGGTGGACTGGAAGTGGCTCAAAGGATACAGGATGATCCGGCCATAGAGAATATCAGG
The DNA here is from genome assembly GCA_964468685.1 of uncultured Syntrophaceae bacterium. GTDB lineage: Bacteria > Desulfobacterota > Syntrophia > Syntrophales > UBA2210 > UBA6078. The sequence goes on from CAYXUH010000020.1 coordinate 8,102, forward strand.
GTAGTCATGCTCACCTCGGTAGGATTACGTGGTGATGCCAGGATAGCCAAAGAGAGCGGTGTCCTGGCTTACCTGATCAAGCCGGTTCGCCAGTCCGATCTGCAGGCCTCATTGCTGAAGGTGATGGAATGCAATCCGAAGGGTGAATTAAACCAACAACTCATCACCCAGCACAGCATTGCCGAAGAGGGGCAAAAATTTAATATCCGTGTTCTCGTGGTGGAAGATAACGCAACGAACCGGGAAGTTGACGAGGCCATGCTCAGAACATTCGGTTGCCGGGTAGATATTGCCGCAAACGGCAAGGAAGCCGTGGAGGCCTTCGTATCGGCAGAGGGGGGGTATGACATTGTCTTTATGGATTGTCAGATGCCCGTCTTGGATGGGTATCAGGCCACAGTTGCGATTCGGGAACTGGAAAGAGAAAAGGACCTGGAAAAGAAGACACCTATTGTCGCGTTAACGGCCCACGCCCGTGAAGAAAACCGTGAAAAATGCCTGGCTGCCGGGATGGACGACTATATGATTAAACCCTTTGCGCTCAAGCAGATGCTGGTCACTCTGAATCGCTGGTGCGGTGACGGAGCGGATGGGCCTTTGGAAGCTAAAACCGTGGAGAAAGAGAAGGATAATATCAATGGTATCATGGGTCCCGGTTCCTCGGAGGAAAACGGCCCGGGTAACGAAGATTCATCCCCCATTGATCGAAGTGTCCTGGGCGGGCTTCAGGATCTTCAGATTGAGGGAGAACCGAGTATTGTTAAAAGGGTTATTGAAGCCTACCTGACTGATTCTGAGCCCCTTATCTCACAACTGAAAGAGGCCCTTCCGGTGAATGCCCGGGAGGTCTTGCAACGGTCCGCTCATAGTCTCAAATCAAGCAGCGCCAATGTGGGGGCCCTCAGACTTTCTGAAATAAGTAAAGAGCTTGAAATGAATTGTAGAGATAATTCCCTTGAAGATGCAGCGCGTCTCATCGCGGCCATTGAATCGGAATTTATAAAAGCCAAAGAAGTTTTGCAGAAGGAGATCGATTCCAGATGAGAAACAAAAAACGGGAAAGTGGGAATCTATTGGCGCTGGTTGTGGACGATGACAACTCCCTGCGCATAGCGATGGGCGCGGCACTCATGAAGGCCGGTTTTGATATAATCGAGGCGGAGAACGGCTGCCGTGGACTCTCTCTCTTCAAGTCCAAGAAACCCGATCTTGTCCTGCTGGACGTCATGATGCCGGAGATGGATGGATTTGAAACGTGTGCCGCTATCCGGAAACTCCCCGAGGGGGCGTATACCCAAGTCTTGATGGTGACCGGCCTGGATGATACCGATTCAATCAGGCAGGCATTTGAAGCCGGTGCTGATGGTTTCATATCCAAGCCTGTCAATCTGGCGGTGCTGGGTCACCGGGGAAGGTATATGTTACGCGCCGGCCAGGCCTTCAGGGAATTATACCGGAGCAAAAACCGCTTGGACAAGACCCAGAAGCTTGCCAAGCTTGGGAACTGGCAGGTTGATCTTGTCACCAATGAGTTTCACTGTTCCAATGAAGCCGTTCGTCTTCTTGGATTAGACGAGGGCGGCACGCAGGTGACGTATGATGATTTTCTGGCGCAGGTTATTGACCGGGAGCGCGAAGCAGTTAGGAAAAAAATTGATAAGGCAGTGAAGACAAAAGAATCGATTAACCTGGATTACCGTGTTCTCTTTCCCGATGGCACTCAGAAGCACATACTGAACCGGGGGGAGGTACTCTTCAATGAGGAGGGGGTTCCGGAAATACTGCTGGGGGTTGTTCAGGATATAACCAAGTTGAAAGACGCGGAGGAAGAGATTCGCCTGCTCGTCTTTTATGATGGTCTGACCGGTCTGGCAAATCGAATGCTTTTTCTGGACCGGCTTGACCAGGCAATTACCACGGCGACTCGCAATAATCATCCGCTTGCCCTGTTGTATATGGATCTTGATCATTTTAAGCGGATCAATGATACTCTGGGGCACCAGATCGGCGATCTGCTTTTGAAAAACGTGGCGGAAACGCTCAAGCAGAACATCCGACGCGGGGATACCGCGACACGCCTCGGCACGGACAGTTCCGATTCAATGATTGCCAGACTGGGGGGAGATGAGTTTACCGTTTTACTTCCCGATATCAGGGATACGGGAAGCGCGGCAATGGTCGCCCGGCGTCTCATTAAAGCGGTATCAGCCACATATGATTGTGGCGGGCACGATGTGTCGGTGACCACCAGCATCGGTATCAGTGTTTTTTCCCAAAATGGGGAGAGTGCGGCTGAGTTGTTGAAAAACGCGGATTCCGCGATGTATCAGGCAAAGGATTTCGGGAGAAATAATTATCAGTTTTATGACGAAGCCCTGAACCGTGCTGCTATTGAGCGGTTTTCAATTGAGAAGGACATGAGAAAGGCGCTAAATAGAGGGGAGTTTGTCCTCTACTATCAACCGCAGGTAAACCTCGCAACAAGAAAGATTACCGGAGCCGAGGGGCTGATCCGGTGGCGTCATCCGGAGAAGGGGATGCTTCTTCCCGATAACTTTATCCAGATTGCGGAGGAATCGGACCTGATTATCGACATCAACAAATGGGTGTTGCAATCGGCATGCAAACAGGCGAATGAGTGGGGGAAAGCAGGCTTGCTTCCGTCGAGGATTGCCGTGAACCTGTCCGGATATAAGTTTGCGCACCAGAATATTATAAAAAATATCAAGAGTGCCCTCCGGGTCCCAAATTTCAGCGCGAACGATCTTGAGGTGGAAATTACCGAAAACGTTCTCATGCAGGATACGGAAGACACGATTTCAACGCTGAGAAAGATAAAAGCCCTGGGCATTACCATGACCCTGGATGATTTCGGAACGGGGTACTCCTCCCTGTGTTACCTGACATCGTTCCCCTTTGATGCCATAAAGATCGATCGTTCCTTTGTCATGGAATGCACACAAAAGCCGGATAATATTGTTATTATACGGACTATTATCGCCATGGGGCACAGCCTTGAGAAGAGGATCGTGGCGGAGGGAGTTGAAACGGAGGAACAGTTTGAACTGTTAAAGGGGTTTGGCTGTGATGATGCCCAGGGCTATTATTTTAGCCCCGCGGTCAGTCCTGATGAATTTGCCAAACTTCTGGCGAAAGGAACCATCTGAAAACCCCGGTAGCTTTCCCTGATACCGTTATAAGGCCATTCTTCCGCCTCGGCACAGTCGTCGCCCGATATGGACTCATCACCCCTCTTTCTTCTTGACATAGGGCAGCCGTATTTCTATGGTGGCTCAGGCGGGGAAGAATTCCTGCCCTGCCAGACATTCCAGACCACAAGCAGAGTCAGAACGTCTTCATCAGACCACGGGAGGGAACGATGCGATCAGTCCGCGACGTAATGGAATCAGAGAGTATAGCCATCTTCGGCGCCTCACAGGACCCTTTCAAACCGGGGGCACTGCTCATCGAGGTGCTGCGCCAGGCGGGCTTCAAGGGCCGGATTGCCGGGATCAATCCCCGCGGCGGCGAGTTCAGCGGGGTCACGCTGTATCCCACCCTTGATGAGGTCCCCTTTGACGTGGATCTGGCCACCATGATCATCCCCCCCAAGGCGGTACCGGAGGCACTGAGGGACTGTGCCCGCAAGGGCGTAAAGGGCGTGGTGATCTCCTCCGAGGGGTTTGCCGAGTCGGGTGAAGAGGGGAGGGCCATACAGGAGGAGATTCGGACTATCCTGCGCTCCGCCGATATCCGGGGCTTCGGGCCGAACACGCTGGGGCTGGTAAATACGGAGACGGGGCTCCTGACGTCATACTTTGCGAACAGCAGCACAATGCTCCCCGGTTCCGTGGGATTTGCCGCCCAGTCGGGGATCTTCGTGGGGGCGCTGCTCTTGTACATGAGTTCCTTCCCCGTGTACCGGATTTCAAAGGGCCTGGGCCTGGGGAACAAGGTGGACGTCGACGAGAGCGATGCCCTGGAATATCTGGCCGGAGACAAACAGACCCGGATCATAGGCCTGTACCTGGAGGATATTCGCGATGGGCGCCGATTCCTGGAGGAGGCCCGGAAGGCCGTCAGGGGAAAGCCGGTTATTCTGCTCAAGGGCGGTCGCAGCGAGGAGGGAAGCGCCGCCACGGCCTCTCATACGGGGAGTCTCGCCGTCAATGACGCAATCCTGAACGGGGTTCTTCGTCAGGCGGGGGTCCTGCGGGTGAAGAATGTGAGTGAACTCCTGGCGACGATCATGGGATTCCAGTGGGCGCCTCTTCCACGGGGTAACCGGATTGCCCTGGTTACCTTCAGCGGGGCCCAGGCGATCATGTCTGTCGATCAGGCGGCCGATGAGGGTCTCACCCTTGCCCGGTTCAAACCCGAGACCCTGGAGCGTCTCTCCGCGGTCATTTCAACCGGGCCCAAACGGAAGAACCCCGTTGATACCTATCCTGACATGAATATACACGGTTTCGAGAAGACCTCGACCGAGATCGTCAGTGCCCTCCTGGATGACGACGACGTGGACGGGATCTTTTTTATCTCGTTTGCCGGCTACGGTACCGGCATGATGGACCCTGTTGTGGATCTTGTCAAAAAAAGGGCGAATAAACCCTTCTTCGTGTCGCTGCTGGGGACTGCCGATGATATCACCCTGTCGCGCGCCTATCTGATGGAGAAGGAGATCCCCATCTTCGATTTTCCGGAGACGGGGGTGCGGGTCTTTTCCCGGATGTGGCAGTACGCGCGCAGACGCGGGTCTCGGACCTGAGTCTGCCGAACCACTTACTTCTCAATGTCTTTCAACAGATCCTTTACCCCGGCCCTCACAAGGGTGGGGTCGACAAACAGTTTGACCCTGTTAGCTCCCCTGGCATCGACAATGGTCTTGTCGAAGGTGATCTCGGTCTTTTTCAGAATCTTCAGATCATTATCCATGCGTATGAAGTGGTAGTTTAGCCCCGCCCAGAAGGAGATAATCGCTCCAATGGCTAGTATAATCAGTGCCTTGTTCATAATGATCCTCCGTTGATTTGTGTGCAGATCTCTCCTCTGAAAAATACGGTACCACCCGCCCTATCGGAACGAGTGCTCTTCCCCCGGAAATGTCCCGCCCTTGACCTCGTCGATGTACTCCCCGACGGCGGTCTGGATGTCCTTGCTCAGTTCAGCATATTTCTTGACAAATTTGGGGGTGAATTTCTCGAACATTCCGAGTATGTCGTTGATGACGAGCACCTGGCCGTCGCACTCGATACCGGCCCCGATCCCGATCGTGGGGATCGTCAGGGCCCTGCTGATCTCGCCGGCAAGAGGTGCCGGGACGCATTCCAAGACGATGGAAAAGGCCCCCGCCTTTTCCAGGGCCCTGGCATCCTCCATCAGCTTCCGGGCCGCCGCGTCATCCTTGCCTTGGACCTTGTAGCCGCCGAGCTGATGGACCGATTGGGGCGTGAGACCGAGATGCCCCACGAGCGGTATGCCCGCCGAGGTAATCTTCCTGACGGCCTTGGTCACCTCTCCGCCCCCCTCCAGTTTCACGCCGTGGGCGCCGGCCTCTTGCATGAAACGGCCCGCGTTGCGCAGGGCCTCCTCGGCCGATACCTGGTATGACATAAAGGGCATATCCGCGATAACCATCGCGCGCTTTGCCGCCCGGGATACCGGCTTTGTGTGGTGGAGCATATCTTCCATGGTGACCGGCAGTGTGCTGTCGTAACCCAGGACGACCATCCCGAGGGAATCTCCTATCAGTATCATATCCACACCGGCCTCATCCATGATCGCGGCGGTGGAGTAGTCGTAAGCGGTCAGCATGGAGATCTTCTCTCCCTCTCTCTTCATCTTCAGAATAGCGGAGGTTGTGATCTTGTTTATCCTGCCCTGTTTACTCATCTGAAACTCCTTTCAACAGTGATCGTATCTCTTCGGCCCTGTCTCCTGACAGGGTATTATTCTTCATGCCTATTTCCACGGTAAACAACCCCATCTCGCAGTACAGATTCAGAAGCTCGGGCATTGTCTCGCTGAGGACCTTCAGATGCTTGCGGAGCGTTCCGATGTCGCCGCGTGCGATGGGGCCGGTAAGCGATTTCTCGGTTCCCCGGCCCTCGATGTTTCTGAGGGTTCCCTTGACAAGGGGCCAGAATGACCGGATCGCTTCGTCGCCCTCCATCCCCAGGTGCCGGTAGATTCCCTCTACCATGTTCATCAGTGTGACGAGGTAATTCGACGCCATGCAGGCCGCCGCGTGGTAGAGCGGTTTGTCCGCATCCGACACAAAGAAGGGTATGCCCCCCAGGGCGCGGACGATATGCACCGCCCAGTCCTTTATCTCGCCTTCGGCGGTGATGCTGAAGGTACTCCCCGGGATGCTCTCTATGACCCCCTCGATGTCTACAAAGGATTGGAGCGGGTGAATGGTTGCTACCTCTGCCCCGGCCGCGCGCGCGGATTCCAGGAGACCGAGTCCTCCGGCCCCGCTCATGTGAACAACCCTCTTGCCGGGGCCGAAACCGCCCCCCCGGGCGATTTCGCTGCATACCGATTCAATGATATCGTCCGGTGTGGTAATGAAGATAGAGGTGGCGGGCAGGGAGGCCTGGAGGGGATCGTTCGAGACAACCCCGCCGGTGTATCTGACCCCCCTCTCAAGGGCATCGGGGGACCGGTCCGCGACCGCGGTTATCTCGTAGCTGGCATTTCGGAGGAGATGACCTACCGCGGTACCCACCTTGCCGAGTCCTATGATGGCGATCAAGTCTTTTTTCATCTCACGAAAAAGGGGCCTCTCCGGCTGATGTCGGAAGGGCCCCTCAAGATATACCATTACTGCACGTTCTGTCTTCGACCATTCCGTCCCAGTCCGGCGCTCGCCGGATCCAAGCGGTTTTGCACAGCACGTATCACACGGGGAAACGGCTTGTCAACAGCTTATTTGCCTAAATTTTCGCCTTTTTATCCCTTGTAATTCTCAGGAGAGTTATTATATTAGCAAAGTGTGATTCCAATCCGAATGCTTTGTGAAAAACTCAACAAAGACACGAGAAATCGGAAAAATCCGCTGACCCCATATTCGTCAGGAGAAAAATGAGAAAGATCGGACTGATGGTTTTTGACTTTGATGGGACGCTTGTGTACTCGGGGGAAGACCTCGCGAACTCCGTGAACCACACGCTGCGCGAGCTGGGCATCCCGGTTCTCGATACGGAGAAGCTCATAGGGTTCATCGGCGATGGGATGGTAAAACTGATTGAACGCTCTTTCGGAGATGAGCACCCCGGCAGGTTCGATGAGGCGATGAAACTGTTCAGGGCCCATTACGCCGAGCACCTCCTCGATACGACAACCCTCTATCCAGGGGTCCCGGGCGTGCTGGAGCATTTCAGGGACACAAAGAAGCTGATTATTACGAACAAGGTCTATGACTATACGCTGAGGATTGCGGAGGCGCTGGGGATAGCCGGTCACTTTGAAGAGATCATCGGTCAGGACAGTTCCTCAATCATGAAACCCGAACGGGAGCTGTTGATTCCCCTCCTGGAGAAGTATGGTGTGGAGAAGACGGAGACTGTGGTTATCGGTGACGGGATCAACGATATACTCCTGGCGAAGAATACCGGGACGGTGAGCTGCGCCCTCCTGAACGGCCTGGGAGACAGGGCCAGACTTCTGTCTCTGCGTCCGGATTACTGTTGCGAGGATATAACACAGCTGAAAGAACTCTTCGGATGACAAAGTTCAGGGCGGAAGGGGTTTGATTGGCCCATGCGTAAGGTACAAAACACGATTGAAAGGCACGCCATGCTCGGCACGGGTAACCGGGTGGGCGTTGCCGTGTCCGGAGGGGCGGATTCCGTCGCCCTCCTGCACGTGCTTGCGAATCTCGCGCCGGAGTATCCCCTTGAGCTGGTTGTACTGCACCTGAACCACGGCATCAGGGGGGAGGAGGCCGACCGGGATGAGGCCTTTGTCCGAGAACTGGCCGGGTCGATTGGTGTCCCCTTTGAATCGGAAAGGGTTTCCATCCCGGCGTTGCGGGAGGAGAGGGGAGGGTCCCTTGAAGATCTCTGCCGGGAGGAGCGATACGCGTTCTTTGAGAGGATGGCGAGCAGGCACAAGCTGGATAAAATAGCCCTGGGGCATACCCTGAACGATCAGGCGGAGACGGTCATCATGCGGTTTCTCAGGGGGAGTGGACTCGAGGGTCTGAAGGGGTTTCTCCCGGTGCGCGACAGGATCTATATACGCCCCCTCATGGAGATCACGCGCGATGAGATACTCTCCTTTCTGGGGGAAGAAGGTATACCCTTCGTGACGGACAGCTCCAACAAAGATGAGACCTATCTGAGAAACAGGATACGGGGCAGACTGGTGCCGGAGCTGAAGGCCTCCTACAACGTGAGGCTGGAAGAAAATATCGGTCGTACGGCCGAGATACTCAGGCTTGAAGACGATTTTATTCGTGAATCGGTCGCGGGGATTATCGACGAGTGGGGTATCGATACGGGCAGGGCGCGGCTGCCGGTTTCAAAACTGAAAGAACTTCACCCGGCCTTGTTGTGGAGGCTTATCAAGGCTATCCTTGAGAGCCATTCACCCGTAAAGAACGGGATCGGGTATCTGCATGTAAAGGCGGTGGCGGACCTCATTGACGGTCCGAGCCCGAGCGCCTCCGCGGATCTTCCCTTCAATCTCACGGCGCGGCGGGAGTATGCTGATCTGATTATTGCGCCGGACCAGGGGTCATCGGATGGGTGCGACTTTTTATATGAAGTACAGCTCCCGGGGAGCGTGGATATCGGACAGACGGGGAGAAGGATGGTCTTTGATCTGGTCGGAGCGGGGGAGGCGGATGCCCGTTCGGATAACCCCGTCTTCATGGATTACAGCGCCATCTCCTTTCCGCTTGTCGTTCGGAGCATGCGGACGGGGGACCGGATACGGCCCCTGGGGATGGAGGGGACGAAAAAGGTGGCGGCGCTCCTGATGGATGAAAAGGTGCCAAAGGCCCGAAGACGGTCGATTCCTCTCCTGGCCGACCGGACCTCGGTGTTGTGGGTTCCGGGCGTGCGGCTCAGCGACAGGGTGAAGATGACGGATGTGACGGAAAAGGTGGTAAAAGCTGAAATTATTTGATAGGGAAAAATCTTAAATTTTTTATAGGGAGTCAACCGTGAATCAATCGCAAAAAAATATTGCCCTCTGGATTGTGGTCAGTCTGGTATTTGTCTTTCTCTTCCAGATGTTCAATCAGCCCCAGAGGCAGGATGAAAAAATTGTGTACAGTGACTTTATCGGCTACCTCGATAAGGGGCAAGTGACCGATGTGACTATCCAGGGCGAGAATATAGAAGGCAAACTTGCCGACGGCAAGGTATTCAAACTGTTCGCCCCTCGGGACCAGAATCTGGTTCCCCTCTTGAAGAAAAAGGGTGTGAGGATCACAGCCAAACCCGCCGAGGGGTCTTCCTGGTATATGACCATCCTTATATCGTGGCTTCCCATTATCCTCCTTGTGGGTGTCTGGATCTTTTTCATGAAACAGATGCAGGGTGGCGGCGGCAAGGCGATGTCCTTCGGTAAGAGCAAGGCCCGCCTGATGACCGACAAGTCTCTGAAGACCACCTTTGCCGATGTGGCGGGTATCGATGAGGCCAAGGAAGAGTTGGAGGAGATAGTCGAGTTTCTGAGAGACCCCGGGAGGTTCACGAAACTGGGGGGACGGATTCCCAAGGGAGTGCTCCTCGTGGGACAGCCCGGCACGGGTAAAACGCTCCTCGCTCGCGCGATCGCCGGCGAGGCGGGGGTTCCCTTTCTAAGTATCAGCGGTTCCGATTTCGTGGAGATGTTCGTGGGTGTCGGGGCGTCCCGCGTGAGAGACCTCTTTAACCAGGGGAAGAAGAATGCCCCCTGCATCATCTTTATCGATGAGCTCGATGCGGTCGGAAGGCAGCGGGGTGCCGGTCTCGGAGGCGGTCATGACGAGAGGGAACAGACCCTGAACCAGATGCTCGTGGAGATGGACGGATTCGAATCGAATGAGGGCGTCATCATCATGTCGGCGACCAACCGTCCGGATGTCCTCGATCCCGCGCTTCTGAGGCCGGGGAGGTTCGACCGGCAGGTAGTGGTTCCCCTCCCGGATGTCAAGGGGAGGGAGAAGATATTCGAGGTGCACGTCAAGAAGGTTCCGCTCGATCCCGGCATAGCACTTTCGGTCATTGCCCGGGGGACCCCCGGTTTTTCCGGCGCCGATATAGAGAACCTGGTCAATGAGGCGGCCCTGTATGCCGCGCGGCAGAACAAGGAGACGGTCTCCCTGTCCGACATGGAATTCGCGAAGGACAAGGTCCTCATGGGGGCCGAGAGAAGGAGCATGGTGATCAGTGACGAGGAGAAGAGCAACACCGCGTACCATGAAGGCGGCCACGCCCTGGTCGCCAGACTGATCCCGGGGACCGACCCGATACACAAGGTTACCATTATCCCGAGAGGAAGGGCCCTTGGCCTGACGCAGCAGCTCCCGGTGGATGAGAAGCATGCCTATCCCAGCTCATATCTGATCAACAACATCACGATCCTCCTCGGGGGGAGGGCGGCCGAGGAACTGATCCTGAAGGACTTTACGACGGGGGCGGGGAATGATATAGAGCGCGCCACGGAGATTGCCCGGAAGATGGTCTGCAACTGGGGGATGAGTAAGGAGATGGGCCCGCTGACGTTCGGGAAGGCGGAGGAGCAGGTATTTCTGGGCAGGGAGATCGCCACGCACAAGAATTACAGTGAAGAGACCGCTGAAAGGATCGACCAGGAGATATCGCGGATCGTTATGGAAAACTATGAACGGGCCAAAAAGCTCCTCTCGGAGAATATCGATACCCTTCACAGGCTCTCGAAACAGCTGCTTGAAAAGGAGGTGCTCAACGCCGAAGAGCTTGATGAGATCATAGGGGTACAGACCGAAAAAGAGGCCTAAGTGAGATACCTGCACATCACCTCCCCCGCTCGGGCGGAGGATGAACTGAAGAAGGTGGATGTGGACTGGCCGGGGGTCGAGGCCATGCTCCCCAAAATGGAGACCGTTAATTTTCTCCTTGAGGGGCTTGAGTGTAAAATAGCTAATATATTAAAGCAGGAGATGCTGTCCATCGGCGGAGATGCCGCCGTGGCACGTGGGTCGGTTGCCTGCAGCATAGACAAAACGGACACCATCCTGATCGGTACCCCCAAGCAGATGAGAAGGCTTGCCGACAAACTGGCTCCTCAGCCCTTCGGCCTGAGAGATATATCCGACGATATCAGAAGGATCCTTGCCAATATCACACGAGACACCTTTGTGCTCCGGACGCCGAAGAGGGAGATTGCGATCGGAGGCAAGACCCTCATCATGGGCATTGTGAATATGACCCCCGATTCCTTTTCCGACGGGGGGATGTTCGGCGGCGTTGAAGAGGCCGCTGCCTATGCCCTGAAGATGGAGGAGGCCGGGGCCGATATCATCGATATAGGGGGCGAATCCTCACGGCCTGGATCGGAGCCCGCCTCCGCCGACGAGGAGACGGCCAGGGTGCTCCCCCTGATAGAAAAACTTGACGGATCACTCTCCATTCCGATATCGATAGACACGACGAAGGCTATCGTCGCGCGCCGCGCGCTGGAGGCCGGCGCGGAGATAGTGAATGATATCAGCGCGATGAAATTCGACGACCAGATGCCGGGGGTTGTTGCCGCCCACCGGGTGCCCGTCGTTCTGATGCATATGAGGGGAAAACCTCGGACGATGCAGGAGGGGGATCTGTCCTACGGGTCGCTTATGGGAGAGATCACCGGGTTTCTGGAGGAACGTATCGAAGCGGCCGTCTCGGCGGGAATAGACGCGGAGAATATCATCCTCGATCCCGGGGTCGGCTTCGGCAAGTCAACGGCGGACAATATCGCCATCCTGCGGGACCTCAGGGAACTGAGGGCTCTGGGAAGACCGATCATGGTGGGGGCGTCGCGCAAGCGGTTTATCGGCGAGATTACGGGGAGAGAGCGTGCCGAAGAGCGCCTTGAGGGTACGGCGGCGGTTGTTGCCGCCTCCATACTGAACGGGGCGCATATCGTCAGGGTCCACGATGTGGCATTTATGGAGAAGGTGTCACGAATTGCCGATGAGATAGTGAGATGATCTACGCGGTGGGCACAGACCTTGTTGAGATATCCAGGATCGAAAAGATCATAGAGATGTGGGGCGAGAGGTTTGTCCGAAAGGTGTATTCTGAAGGGGAAATAAGCTATTGCAGCACAAAGGCGTATCCCGCTCAGCATTTTGCCGCACGGTTTGCGGCAAAGGAGGCATTCCTGAAGGGTGTGGGCCTGGGGATGGCCGGTGGTGTTGGATTCAGGGACGTGGAGGTCATACATAGAGCTGAGGGGGAACCGGAACTGAATTTCCACGGAAGGGCGAGGGAGATGGTGGACGAGGCCGGTATAACGGAGTGCCACATCAGCCTTTCCCATACCGACAGATATGCCGTGGCCTTTATAGTCCTTGAAAAGTAGATGATGACACGTCTTAATCTGATTTCTAAAAGTTCCGGGGACACCCAGGATATCGGGAGAATCATAGGAGAGAACCTGACCGGCGGGCAGGTCGTGGCCCTGATGGGCGAACTGGGAACGGGGAAGACATGCCTGACGCAGGGGATAGCGAAAGGCCTGGGGATTTCGGAAAAGTATTACGTTACCAGTCCAACCTTTACGCTGATCAATGAGTATCCCGGACGGATTCCACTGTATCATATGGATGTGTACCGCCTTTCCGGGCCGGGTGATCTGGAGGATATGGGGTATAAGGAGTATTTTTACGGAGACGGTGTCGTGGTTGTCGAGTGGGCCGAGAAGGTTGCCGATATCCTTCCCGCTGAGGTCCTGACGATCAACCTGGAACACGTCGACGGCAATAAGAGGAAGATGAAGTTTTCCTGTGAGGCAGGTGTATCCTCGGTTATCGAAATGCTGAGAAAAGGAGGATTTTGATTCGTGGCGGTGATTGTGCAGAAATATGGCGGCACCTCCGTGGCCGATCTTGAAAAGATTCAGGCTATAGCACAGAGGGTGTCAAAAACCAGGGAAGATGGAAACGATGTGGTGGTTGTTATGTCGGCCATGGCGGGCGAGACGGACCGGCTTGTCCAACTGGCCAACAGCGCCGGCGGAGGAGAGCCTGACCGGCGGGAATACGACGTGATAGTCTCTTCGGGTGAGCAGATATCCGTCTCACTTCTTTCGATCATGCTCAACAAGATGGGGCACACCGCGATCTCCCTCCTGGGTCATCAGGTGAGAATACTGACGGATGAGGCACACAACGACGCGAAGATACTCGATGTTGAGACCGGGCTGATATCCGATGAGTTGAAGAGGGGACGAATCGTCGTTGTGGCCGGCTTTCAGGGTGTCGACGAGAAGGGACACATCACCACGCTGGGAAGGGGCGGTTCGGATACCACCGCCGTGGCCATCGCGGCCTGTCTCAAGGCCGATTTCTGTGAGATATTCACCGATGTGGACGGTGTCTACACGACGGATCCGAACATGTATGACAAGGCGCGCAAACTGAAGAAGATATCGTACGATGAGATGCTGAGCCTGGCGGGTGCGGGGGCGAAGGTCCTTCAGCACCGCTCCGTGGAGCTGGCCAAGACGTATGGAGTCCCGGTGTATGTGCGGTCTTCTTTCAGCGAGGATAGTGGAACATTGGTTACCAGGGAGGATGAAGAGATGGAAAGAGGAGTTATTTCCGGTGTGGCATACGACAGGGACCAGGCCAAGGTTACGGTTGTTCATGTACCGGACAAATCGGGTATTGCCGGCCGGCTGTTTACACCCCTGTCCGATCATAACATTGTGGTTGATATGATCATTCAGAACGCGAGCAGCGAGGGCTATACCGACATGACCTTTACCGTTTCCCGGAAGGATATCGAAGAGGCCCGGAGGCTCCTTGACCCGGTCGCCAAAGATATGGGCGCCTCCCGGATAGAATATGATGAGAATATCTCGAAGATATCCATAGTTGGCGTCGGCATGAAGAACCAGTCGGGTGTGGCGTCGAAGATGTTTATGGTCCTTGCGAAGGATGGGATCAATATCCTGATGATCAGTACGTCCGAGATAAAGATATCGTGTGTTATAGAGGCCAAGTATACGGAGCTGGCCGTCAGGGTCCTGCACGACGCCTTCGGCCTGGAACAGGAACCCTGATCATATGTGAATTGAGATGAAGGGAAAGACTCGTGCCGGCAGGCAGATCTACGGGGCCATTGGAATCGTGGTCGTGGCGGTGTTCGTCTATGTCGCCAGGGACATCTCCCCGTATATACGGGTCCCCGGGGAAGCCGCTCTTTCTTCCCGGTGGGAGGGATCGGGCATCACGGTGGAGCTTGCGGGAGATCAGGATCATGGCGGGATCTACTTCCTTCCTCACGGGGCAACGATTCGCTATCTCTTCAGTGAGGCGGGGGCCCATAATGTCGCACGGTTCAGGGAGACCGATCTTGCCGGGGTGCTCCACTCCGGGGACCGGATCGCTTGTGACACGACCCGATACCGAGTAACCATCGGTGATATGTCGGCTTCCGCACGGCTTGCTCTCGGTATGCCGATCGATCTCAATACGGTGACGGTGGAGGATCTGGTGCTCATTCCCGGAATTGGCCGCAAAACAGCGTTGAAAATAGTACGGTTCAGGGAAAAAATGGGTGATTTTTCCGAAGTTGATATACTGAAACAGATAGAAGGCTTTGGAGAGAAGAAGTATAACAGAATAAAAGGGTATCTTTTCATTAACAAGGCTTCTTGTTCTTGACAGAGAAAAACGATAGTGATATCTCACCACCAAAGTCGGGGCGTAGCGCAGTCTGGTAGCGTATCTGAATGGGGTTCAGAGGGTC